>JADGHY010000240.1 GCA_019683625.1 Thermoflavifilum sp.
CCACAGTATATGCAACAAGTTAAGGAAACTTATCCACCTGTTTTATGGAAGTTTTCCACTTGTCTGGTAAAAAATTATCCCCGGGGACAAAGTTTTCCACAAAGCTCGTGAAAAAAGATTTTATCGCGATTTATTGGTTGTTTCCAAAAGTTTTTCTACAGCATAAGTTTTAATTTTACGCCCCATCACGCCTATAAATGGTCATCCGCTTCAGATGAAATGGATGAGAGCCTAAACTCCTGACAAGGCATTCGTGAGCGAGAAATGGCCTGAAGGCATAAAATGAAGATTTCATGAAGATTGCATACCAGTGGCTATTACGGTATTTACCCTTGGGACAGGCGGGGTGGCCTGAGGCGCTTACCGCTGAAGAAATTGCCCACATCCTCACCGCTGTGGGGCTTGAAGTGGAGCAGGTGAGCCGTTTTTCTTCCATACCAGGCGGGTTGGAGGGTTTAATCGTGGGTGAAGTGGAAGCGGTATGGAAACATCCAAGAGCCGATAAGCTGCAACTTACCCGCGTACAGATTGGCAACGGTCGCTCTTTACAGATTGTGTGCGGGGCTCCCAATGTGGCTGTGGGGCAAAAAGTGGTGGTGGCCTTACCGGGCACTACCCTTCATCCCATCGATGGGGAACCGTTCCAATTGAAAAAAACCAAAATCCGGGGCGAAGACAGCGAAGGCATGCTTTGTGCCGCCGATGAAATCGGATTGGGTAATGACCATAGCGGTATCCTGGTACTCGATCCAGCTGCCGAACCCGGAGCTCCGCTCACCAAATACATAGAAGTTTTCCGGGATCAGGTATTCGACATCGGCCTTACGCCCAACCGCATGGATGCCATGAGCCACTTGGGGGTGGCACGGGATCTCTGCGCCTACATCAACCATCATCACCGCCTCAGGGGGTCCGTGCAATGGCCGGATATCAGCGCCTTTCCGGAAGCAGGACTCAACCCTTCGCCCATCCAGATCGAAATAGAAGCCCCCGATGCCTGCCTTCGCTATGCCGGCCTGCTCATTGAACAGGTGCGCATTGCACCCTCTCCGACCTGGCTGCAGGCTGCCCTGGAATCTATCGGCGTGAAACCCATCAATAATGTGGTGGACATCACCAACTTTGTCTTGCATGAGTGTGGCCAGCCCTTGCATGCTTTTGATGCCGATGCCATTATCGGTAACAGGGTGCGGGTGAGAAAAGCCCGGCCGGGAGAACATCTGCTCACACTCGATGGAAAAGATCGTCAGCTGCATCCTGATGACCTGATGATTTGTAATGAGGGATCACCCATGTGTATTGCCGGTGTGTTGGGTGGACTCGAGTCGGGCATCCAATCCGGTACCCAACGCATCTTTCTTGAAAGTGCAGTATTCCATCCGCGTTTTATCCGGCAAACTTCCTTCCGGCATGGCCTGCGAACCGAGGCCGCCCTGCGCTTTGAAAAAGGGGTAGACATCGCCCGTGTGCCCTATGCCCTCAAACGAGCCGCCCTGCTGATTCAGGAATTGGCCGGAGGCGAAATCCGCTATCAACCGGTGGATGTTTACCCCGCTCGCCAAACGCCCCCGCACGTACGCTTGTCCAAGCCATACCTCATTTCCCTGAGCGGAAAATCGTATGCCGATGAGCAAGTCATTCCCCTACTGGAAGATCTGGGGTTTGAGCTCATCACCGCCGATGCACAGGGGTGGACCTGGCAAGTGCCTTCTTTTAAACAAGATGTCAGGCAAGCCGCCGATCTGGTGGAGGAAATCATGCGCATCGATGGATTGGATCAAATTCCTATTCCTTCCCAAATCACCATCACCCCATCCCATCACCCGCTGCGGCTCCAGGAAAGCCTTCGGGAAAGCTTATCTGCCTTTCTGGTAGCACAAGGATTCCGGGAAATCTACACCAATTCTATTTCCAATAGCCAGCTTTACAGTGTGTATCCGAGCGAAAGCATCGTGCCCTTGCTCAACCACCTGAATGCTGCTCTGGACGTGCTCCGGCCTTCCATGCTGGAAAACGGGCTGGAATGCGTGGCCTATAACCAACGCCATCGCAACGAACCCATTGCCTTTTTTGAATTTGGGAAAACCTACCATCCCAATGGGAAAAACGGCTACCTGGAACAAGCCTATTTGGCCATCTGGCTGGCTGGCGATCACCACATCTCATGGTGGGCTGAGCCGCAACGGCCCCCACACCCTCTTGGCTGGTTTTTGATGAAAGGCCTGGTAGAAAATATCCTGCAGCTGAGCGGAATCGAAAAATTTGCATTCCGCCCTACCCATACCCATCCCCGGCTAAAACCCGCCCTTGAACTGGCTACTGCTGCAACTACATTAGGCATTTTGGGAGCAGTGGATACAGCAACATCTAAGGCTCTTGACCTGCAACCACCGGTATATTATGCCGCTATCCTCTGGGATGAACTGGTACAGGCCCGTGCCCGGCAACAGATTATCTTCCAGGAAATTATCCCATACCCCGTGGTGCGAAGGGATATTTCGTTTCTGGTGGACAAACACATACCCTATATCCGCATCCAGCAAGAGCTAGAGACCTCTCATGCCCCTTATTTGAAAACATGGCAACTCATCGACTTGTTTGAAAGCGAAAAGCTGGAAGCCGGAAAAAAATCCTGCACCCTAAGCCTGTATTTTCAACATCCTGAACGAACGCTTACCGACGAAGAAGTGGAGCAATCTTTGCAACAGATCACGCATCAATTGCAGCAGGCATTGCAGATTCAGTTGCGCCAATAAAAGGGTTAATAATTGTTTATCCCATGACCACACAGGAGCAGCTCGATCGTATAGAACAAAAGCTCAGAGCATTGATTGAGCGCTATCGTGCTATGGCGGAGGAAAACCACAAGCTGAAAGCTCAGCTTAGCCAACAGGAAGACCAAACGCAAAAGCTGCAATCGGAAGTGGAACGATTGCGAAACCAGTTGCAGATTGCCCGGCTGGTGAAAATCAATACCTTAAACTTAGATGAGCCTGCCCGCAAGGAAATCCGGGCCTTGTTGCAGACCTATATCCGGGAAATTGAACGCTGCATTGCCGAGCTTCAACTTTAAAATTTTGGATGCCTATGCCAGATGCTGCGGATTTCATCACTATCCAGGTAACCATCGCCGATCGATCTTACCGGCTGAAGATTCATCCCGAAGAGGAAGCCCATGTGCGCCTGGCCATTAAAAACATCAACCAGAAAATCCTGGAGTTTAAAACCCTTTATGCCGGTAAAGATATGCAAGACTATGTTGCCATGTGCCTCATCTATTATGCCTCACAACCCCAGCAGGCCCAATCGTCAGCCCTATTCCAACCTCAGTTGCAAACCCTGGAAAACCTTCTGGATCAGGCTCTCCGGCACTGAGCCCCGCAAGCCACGAAATTTGTATCTTCGCACACTGTTTTACCAACAGCTCTATAGGCTATTTTTTATGAACCAAATCATTTCACATGAATATTGCTATTGGATTACTTATCGGAGTGGGCGTAGC
>JADGHY010000241.1 GCA_019683625.1 Thermoflavifilum sp.
ACATAATATAAATTATAGGACAATTAGGAAATTTTCCTTGAACCAAAGCCAGGATGAGATACCCTCCAAAGAAGCCGCCTTATCCGGGCCAGACAGCCAGGATTCCCTATCTTTGGCAGATATTTTCCAACTAAACCTACATGTATGCATTTGACAAAATCTTGCTTCGGGATGGCTTTCGTATTCATCCTCCTGTATGGTATTGTCCCTCATGCCAACGCACAATCGTTTTCCAACCATCCGCCTCATGGCTGGCAATTGATGGACTTTGCAACGGATAGCGTGTACGGTGCAGCCGTCAACAAGGCTTATCAGGAATTATTGAAAGGCAAAAAAAGCCATCCCGTGATTGTGGCTGTCATAGACGGCGGCCTGGATACCGCCCAGCAAGATTTGCGCGGACATATCTGGATAAATCCGGGTGAAATTCCCAACAACGGAATCGACGACGATCACAATGGCTATGTGGATGATGTACATGGCTGGAATTTTATCGGCGGCAAAAACGGAAAAAACATCATTGACGAAAGCAGCGAGGCCGACCGCGAATATGCGCGCCTGTCGGCCATCTTTGGTGGCATAACCGATAGCAGCCAGGTGAAAAAAAAGCAAAGAGCCGAATATCGCTATTGGCTGAAGCTAAAGGCTAAACGTGAAGCCGATTCGGCCGATAATGCTGAAACCTACGAAAACCTTTCCCGGGTGTTAACCGCCTTCCATCAGGTGGATAGTGTGCTCCGAGAGGCCCTGCATCGCGACACGATTACTGCCCAGAGCCTTACTGGCTTTGAACCACAGGACTCGGTCACAGCCTGGGCCCTGAATATTGCTTATCGGATATTCGACCGGATCGGCGACGATGAATCGCTGGAATCCTATATTGCCGAAGGTGATGATTATCTCAAACAAACCAAACAAAAACTGGATGCCCTGCATAAAGATCCGAATGCCCTGCGCCGCGAAATCGTAGGCGATAACCCATTCGATATCCGCGACCGGAACTATGGAAATAACAATGTGGCTGCCGGCAATCCCATGCACGGCACACACGTGGCCGGCATCATCGCTGCCACCCGAAACAATGGAATTGGTATTGACGGAGTGGCCGACAATGTGATTATCATGCCCATCCGCGTGGTGCCCGACGGCGATGAACGCGATAAAGACGTGGCATTGGGTATCCGGTATGCCGTAGATAACGGAGCCCAAATCATCAACATGAGCTTCGGAAAGCCTTACTCTCCGCAAAAAAAATGGGTGGATAAAGCTGTAAAATATGCCGAACGCAAAGGCGTATTGCTGGTGCATGCCGCAGGAAATGAAAGCAGTGACGACGATACCGTTCCCAACTACCCGAATGCAGATTTCCTGAACAGCCATGAGCGGGCTTGGAATTTCATCAACGTAGGCGCCAGCACCGCCGGACCCGACAGCCTCATCGTTGCTAATTTTTCCAATTACGGTAAAAAAGAAGTGGATCTGTTTGCCCCAGGCGATGATATTTATTCCACCGTTACCCACAATCAATACGCCTCATATAGCGGAACCAGCATGGCTTCCCCCATGGTGGCCGGTGTGGCCGCACTCATCCTGGAATATTATCCCAAACTCACCGCCCGACAACTGAAGTATGTGATCGAACATGCAGTGACTACCTTACCAGGCGACAGCGTGTATATTCCCGGTACCAATGAAAAAACTTTGTTTGCTAACCTTTCCCGTACGGGTGGATTGTTAAATGCTTATCAGGCTTTGAAGCTGGCTGCCACTTTGCATGGCAAACGCAAAATTTCTAAACGCGAGGAAAAAAGGATCCAGCAAATTGTGGAAATGGTTAAGGGACAGCAAGGGCATGGACCCGATGATGCCGCTGCTGCCGGAGAATAGGTTTTTCCGCAGTTTGTATGTTACTTTGCACACCCTATGCAACGGCGATCTACCGCTTTTTTCTGGCTGCTGATCAGTTTGGCCACCATCCTGTTGTTTGCGAGGCTTGGCGCCGAAAGCCTGTTTCAGGTGGCCGAAGCCCGCAATGCAGAGTGCGCCCGGGAAATGATGGCCCGCCACGATTGGATCGTGCCCACCTTTAACGGTACGCTACGCACCGATAAGCCCGCACTGGAATATTTTTTCATGATCCTGGACTATCATCTTTTCGGCGTCAATGAGTGGGCCGCACGTTTTTTTTCGGCTGTCTGCGGTCTGGTGCTCGTGATGTGGACTTATGTTTTTGCTGTCCGGCATATCGGGCGAACAGCCGCCTGGTATGCCACCCTGGCACTATTGTGCTCTATCCATTTTATCGTGCAATGCCGGCTGGCCACACCCGATCCTTATTTAATGCTGTGCCATGCCGGAGCCCTATATGCCTTTTATGAAGGATGGATGCATCGGAAAAAATACTGGTGGTGGTTGATGTATGGGATGCTGGGCTTGGCCGTATTGGCCAAAGGACCCGTAGGATTGGGGCTTCCGTTACTCACCATTTTTATATTTCTGCTGTCTCGCCGGCAGCTGCGCTGGCCTGTAATCCGGCTGATGCGGCCTTTTGACGGCATCTTGCTTTTCCTGCTCATTGCCTTGCCGTGGTACGTGTGGGTAGGCATTCGTACACAAGGTGCCTGGTTGCGCGATTTCTTTTTCTTTCACAACCTGCATCGCTTTGGCTCGGCACTCGATGCCCACGGCGGCCCGTTCATCCTGCCGGCTCTTTTTATCTTAGGAGGCATGCTTCCCTTCTCCCTCTGGGGTTTCCGGGCCATGAAAATTGCCTGGCAAAAGCGAAATGAATCGGATGCCCTCTGGTTGATGATGCTGGCTTTCTGGGTGATCCTGGTTTTTTACAGCCTGTCGCGCACCAAACTCATTAACTACACCTCCCCTTCCTACCCTTTCCTGGCTGTAATACTCGGTTATTACTGGCAAGAAAAGATACACCAACAGGTAAAAGAAAAATGGGCCTGGATCGAATGGGCTGTCTTGGGCTTGATAGTCCTTGCCCTGCCCATGGGCATCTATTTTTGGGCCATATCCACTCCTCCGTTTGCCCCCATCTCCTGGCTGGCTTTGTTGTTTATTCCTGCTTTGATTGGCGGATGGATGGGTGCATTTCAGGCCCGTAAAGGGCAACAAGCTGAGGCATTGAAACATGTCGGGGCCGGGTTTACCCTCACTATCCTGCTGGTGATGCTGATTGGCTATCCGGCTCTGGACAAGCAGACCTCCGTGCGCAAACAGGCACCTTATCTGGCCCAAGCTTCCCACATTGTAGCTTTCCAGCAGATGAACGACGCCTTTGTGTTTTATGCGGGTAAAACGATACCGGTGATTCAACATATCGATAGCCTGAAGGCCCGGCTGCAGCAGGATTCCACCCTCTGGGTCATCCGTCGGGCAAGAGATTTTGCCATGCTCGACAGCCTGCCTCAGCTGAGGTTAATCCGAAAAGACCGGGACGCCTTCAGCTTTCAGTACAGCGCTTTGTATACCTCCAAATTA
>JADGHY010000242.1 GCA_019683625.1 Thermoflavifilum sp.
CCTCCTTTTTGATTGGCTAAAGCGATAATTTTCCCCATGAATATTAAATAAGATGCAATTACAACAAGAAATGCCTTACAAGGTAATGGTTTCACCGATTGCCGGCAGCAGCAGCTGACGCCCGGCCTCCTGGAAAGCCCGCTGGGCTGCAGCTTTATCGATTTTAATATACCCGAACGTATCGTAATGCACGCCCACAACGCGCTCAGTTTGCACCAACTCCGCTGCTACCAATGCATCCTCATAGCCCATGGTGAAATTGTCGCCAATAGGAAACACGGCAAAATCGATTTTGGCAAACCTCGGAATCAATTGCATATCCAGGGTAAGCGCTGTATCACCGGCATAATAAAAATTACCCTCGGCTGTCTGGCACACAAAACCACCCGGATTGCCGCCATTGCTGCCATCGGGTAATTTGCTGGAATGAATGGCATGGACATATTTTACGCGGCCAAAATCAAATTTCCAGCTGCCGCCATGGTTCATGGGATGCACTTTTTGAAATCCTTGCCCCTGGAACCATTCAATGATTTCGAAATTCGACACAATCGTGGCTCCTGTGCGGCGGGCAATGGCAGCCACATCGGCCACATGATCACTGTGCCCGTGAGAAATAAGAATATAGTCGGCCGGAATCTGGTGAATATCAATGTGCCTGGCTAATTCATTGGGCGTGATAAAAGGATCAAATAAAATGTGATGCTGACCAATCTGCACTGCAAAACAGGCGTGTCCGTAATATGTAAGTTTCATAATCCCATCGCTTTTTACCTCAACGGAATTGTACAAAAATACAATCATTCTGCCGAAAGCGGCAAATTGCTTAGCCTGTCATTGTGCATTATCTGTGAATTGAACAGGACAATAGCTTTTTCAGTAGGTTTGCCATCGCATCATGCAGGAGATTACCGTTATCGCAGGAACCAACCGGCCCGGAAGCCGTACCCTTCAAATTGCCAAGCAATACGTGGAGTTGCTGCAAGCTTATCCGGTACAGCCTCATTTGCTCTCCCTGGAAGGGTTGGATCTGAACCGGCGTACGGCCGAGCTGGAAAAGATTGAAAACACCCTCATCATTCCGGTGCCGAAATTCATCTTCATCCTCCCGGAATATAATGGTAGCTTTTCTGGGGCCGTGAAAATGTTTATTGACCTCACGCGTTACAAAGACTGCTGGTACAACAAAAAAGCGCTGCTTACAGGTGTGGCAGAGGGCAGAGGGGGAAATTTACGAGGGATGGATCATTTTACCGGAGTTCTCCACTTTTTGCACATCATCGTTCATCCGAATAAGTTGCCCCTTTCCTCTGTGCGCGCGCTGGTTAATGAAAAAGGCCAAATTGTGGATACCACCACCTGGAAAAGCATCACCCAGCAGGTGGAAGAGTTTGTTTCTTTTTAAGGAAAACTTTTTGCGCATGTTTTCGATTTTTCGCACGGGATGGATTTTGCTGATTTTACTGGTAATTGACTGGTATGCTTTTCAGGCCGTGCGCACCCTCACGCATGAATGGCAAACCCGGGCGCGGTTGGCCATCTATCTGGTTTATGCTGTTTTTTCCCTGGCGGGTTATGTGTTCTTATTTTTTTCAGGATCCTGGCATATTCCCGCTCATCAGCGTATGACGGGTTATACGATATTTATTGGTGCTATACTGGGAAAATTGCTGGTTGATGTGTGGTTGTTGTTGGATGATATCCGGAGGGGTATTGCCTGGTTGGCCCGCTTATGGGCGCCCCGTGGGGAAGTGAGCGACGCTATGCGCGATGCAACAATTAGTCGTTCGCAATTTCTGTCTGCAACGGGATTGATTGTAGGGGGCTTGCTTTATGGAAGCCTGCTCTACGGCATGTCGAACAAATACCGATACCGGGTACATCACATTAAAATTTATCACCCCGAGCTGCCAGAGGCTTTTCGCGGATTGCGGGTCGTGCAGATTTCCGATATCCATGCCGGAAGCTTCACCCGGCCCGACCGGGTGGCCAGGGGCGTGGCCATGGCTATGGAACTGAAGCCGGATATCATTTTTTTCACCGGCGACCTCATCAACAATCATCACGAAGAGATGGATGGCTATCAGGAAATTTTTGCCCGATTGCAAGCCCCCATGGGAGTTTTTGCCATCTTGGGCAACCACGATTACGGGGATTATACCCACTGGCCCAGTCCCGAAGCCAAGGCAGCAAACCTGGCCCGGTTAAAGGAAATTGAGGCGGAAATGGGCTGGCAAATGCTCAACAACGCCCATACGGTACTGGAACGCGGTGGACAGCAAATTGCCCTGATCGGCGTGGAGAACTGGAGCGCCCTCCGGCATTTCTCGCGCTACGGTGACCTGAAAAAGGCTTATGCCGGCACAGAAAGTTTTCCCTTTAAAATCTTGCTTTCCCATGATCCCACGCATTGGGACGCACAGGTGCGTCCCGAATTCCCCGACATCCAGCTCACCCTTTCGGGCCATACCCATGGATTCCAATTTGGGGTGGAGATTCCCGGATTCAAATGGAGCCCTTGCGAGTACGTGTATAAGGAGTGGGCTGGCCTGTATCGCGAAGGTCGCCAATACCTGTATGTAAACCGCGGATATGGTTTCATCGGTTATCCGGGAAGGGTGGGCATTCTGCCGGAGATCACCCTGCTGGAATTGCTTTAAACATATTCGATATCTTCATTTGTTAAAAGGGGTAATCGTTTGAGCCGCAACAAAAGCTGAGCCACAGCCACCACATCTTTTTGGCAATAGCGGCTGATACGCTCCAGATCCTGCTCCTCCCAATACACCCGCGCCACATCCTGTCCGGTAATATCGTCTTTTGAGGAGGGAATACCCAGTACTTCGGTGAGTAGCTGTAATGTAGTAAAATGCTTATGATCTCCGAAACGCCAAAGCTGCATGGTGTCCAGCACTGGCACTTCCCAAGGCTTGCGGCCATAAAGCTCCAGGATCTCAGGCAATTCAACCTGCAGAATCACTGCCCGCCGGCACAGATAGGGCACATCAAATTCCTGAATATTGTGCCCTACCAGCTTAAAGCCCGTTTTTTTCTGCATTTTCCCAACGACTTGAAAAAAATCCTCCAGGATATGCGTTTCGTCATCCCCGGCAAAAGATTTCAGCCGCAACCGAAGCCGTTTTTCGGTGTTTCCCTCGGCTGAAGGAGTCATGATTTCGGTGAAATATCCCACGCTGATGCAAATGATTTTACCAAATTCAGCATAGATCCCGGCCCGCTGCACATAAGCGGCATCAGGGGAACTTTCAATTTCTGGCTTAATTTTTGTCATTTTTTCTAACCAGAGCGCCTGCATGGAAGGTGTAAGCTGCTGAAAGGATGGCAAAGCCGGAACTGTTTCAATATCCACCAGCAGGAGGTCGGTTAATATCAGTTGATTTAACACATGAAAATTTTTACAGTTTAGTAAAAGATTGTATGACTTAAACAGTTAATATTTTTTTTATTTTTCTCACCAAAAC
>JADGHY010000243.1 GCA_019683625.1 Thermoflavifilum sp.
GATTTGTTTTGTTAACCAACCTGCGAAAAACCATGATACCCAGGGAATCCCGCTCTCCTATGAAAAAGCGTGATTTGTCGTCTATCATTCACGCGCGTAGGATTCACACGCCAAAAACTATGCCCGCGGAAACTTCCATATCTGCTCCTGCCGAGGTGTTGGCGAAAATTCCATTGATCCGACTCGTTGAACATTCTTCTATTGGCTTTTTGTTGAGCGATGAAGGGGATCGTTTCTGCTGGCAAAATGCTGCCCTGCAGGAAGCTATGGCTCGATCCTTTCCTCAGGTGAAATTCATAGGACTATCTTTTGCCGATGCTTTTGCTCAGATTAGGCCTTTTCTCAAACACCCCGACGAGGTATATGCAGAACTGGAGCAAATGCTAACTGCGCGAACAGAAAAGGCAGCTTACGACATAAAGCTCTTGCGGGGCGGGGTGATCTCGCTCACTTATTTGCCTTTATTTGTGCAGGGCCATTATCTGGGAGGGCTATGGGGCATCATTAACCTGGCCAGAAAGGGACAAGCTTATCAGATGGCCCGGATGGATCTGGGGAAATTCCGTACCATGCTGGGGCATCTGGGCATTGGCTTTTGCGAATGCACCGTCGACGGCACTATTGTACATGCTTATGATGGATTTTGTGAACTTACCGGGTATGATAACGATAGCCTTCGGGGAAAAAATATTGCTGAACTTATTTCCAGAGAGAGCCATTTCACATCCCATACGCATCGCCCGGCCACAGAAGCCGTTTCACGCGAAGTGACTCTTCGTACCAAGGATGGTAGCGAACGCTGGGCCTTGATGAGCCGGGTATCCTTGCTGGATGATGCCGAGCAAGAAATAGGTGTCATGCATGTGTTCATGGACATCACACCTCAAAAAAATCTGCTGCAGGAATTGGAAACCGTGGCGCGGCGTACCGAAGAATCTAAAATTGCCCTGCAGCAATTCCTGGCCAGCATGAGCCATGAAATCCGCACACCGCTTAACGCCATCATCGGCATGTCGCACCTGCTTTCCGGCACCCGCCTCAGCCCCGAACAAAAAGAATACGTACACATCCTGCAAAATTCCAGTAACATCCTGCTCAACCTGATTTCCGATATCCTGAGCTTTTCCAAAATCGAATCGGGTCATATGGAAGTTCAGCACCGGCAGTTTAACCTTTACGAACTGGTGCATTCCCTGACCCATACCTTTGAATTGAAGATGAAGAAAAAGCCGGTGAAGATGGAATTGGTGTACGATGAGCGGCTGAATCATTACCTGATTGGCGATGATATTTTGCTGAATCAAGTATTGCTGAATTTGCTCAGCAATGCAGAAAAATTTACCAAAAAAGGATTCATCCGGGTTTCTGTGATGCCCCTTCCCAATCCGCCGGGTGAAAAAGAAAGCGATCTGGATTCCCGGATATGGCTACAATTCAAGGTAGCCGATACCGGCATAGGTATTGAACGCGATAAGATGCACCTCATCTTTAAGGATTTCAAACAAGCGCATCGGGCCGAAAGCGTGAAACTGGGAGGCACCGGGCTGGGATTATCTATCAGCAAAAAGCTCATTGAACTGCAGGGAGGCAGCATCTCCGTAGAAAGCGAAGTGAATAAAGGTACCTGCTTCACCTTCACGCTACCTTTCATCGACACGGGCATCCCCATCAAACAATCACCAACCCCTCAGGCCGGCGAAGATACCCTTGCAGGCGTGGCTTTCCGCGACACCCATGTGCTGGTCGTGGAAGATAATCCTATGAATATGATGTACATGACCTCTTTGCTCGATAAAATGAAAATTACCTATGATGTGGCCACCGCCGGAGATGATGCATTGGACATGATCCGCAAACAACCTTATCACCTGATTTTGATGGATATCAAAATTCCAGTCATCGATGGATTGGAAATATCCAGGATCGTGCGATCCGAAGACGAAAATCCCAACATTGCCACCCCCATTATCCTGATCACTGCAGCTGCACTGGAAAGCACCGTGAATATGGCCAGAGAATGCGGCATCAATGATTTGCTGCTGAAACCTTTTACACCGGAACAGCTCTTGCATATCATTCGTAAATATGCTAACGACGAAGAAAACGACGAAGAGGTGAATGTGTATGAAGAGGTGCAACAAAAAATGTATCGCTTCAATCCCCGGCTGGATGTGAATTACTTGCAGGAACTATATGAAAATAATATCGAATATGCAGCAGGGTTATTTGGCATCTTTCTGGAAAATATTCGTCCCGACTGGGAAGAAATCATGAGGCTAAAAGATTTGCATGATACCCAGAACCTTTATCAGGCCATTCATAAAATCAAGCCCAATTTTGCTATGGTAGGACTTACCTGGATTGCACAAACGTTGGAACAAGCTGAAAAAGCTATCCGGAAAGAAGATTCGTGGCCTGAAATTGAGTCTCTGCTGCTGCAAGCCGATAAAGAACTGGAAATCTATTTGCCCGTGGTGGAAGAAGAGCACAGGCACCTGCAGGAATTCGTTCAATCCCTGTAGAAGAAGTTTTCATCCATAGGTTTGTAAAATGTCTTTCACCTGATGATAATAACTTCTGCCAAAAAGCAGCAGGTGAACCAACAGATAATATAGCTGATGCAGGCGTAGCCTTTGTCTCCAGCCATTTTCGAGTCGGGAAAGCGAGGCATAAGCTTCAAAAAAACGACGATCAAATCCGCCAAATAAATCGGCCATTGCAATATCCATTTCCCGGTGGCCGTAATAGCTGGCAGGATCATAAATAGCAGGCAACCCCGTGTGGCTTACCATAAAATTTCCACCCCATAAATCCCCATGGAGCAATGAGGCTTTATCGTCGGGAAGCCATTCCCGCATTCTTTGTATTAGCCTTTCTGCCAGACGCAGGTCGGACGAAGAAAGCAATTGCCGGTCAAAAGCCTGTTTTACCAGCGGGGCAATGCGTGCGGTGGCAAAAAAATCAGGCCAATGGGAGAGCCATGGATTAGGTTGGGGAAGCAACCCTATAAAATTATCTTCTTCAAATCCGTATTGCTCATGAACGGTTTGGTGCAAAGCCGCCAGCTGTTCGGCAAACTTATCCCAAAAGGATGCCACCGGTTTTCCTTTCTCCAAAAACTCCATCACCAGATAAGCCCTGCCATTGCCCTGGTAAAACACCAGCGGTTGCGGCACGCGGATGGTATGTGTTTGTTCAATCTTTTTCAACGCCCGATATTCGCAGGCAAACATCTGTATGGCCTGAGGTGCTGTGTTGGTTTTCAGAAAAAAATGTCCGGCAGTCGTTGACAATCGGTAGGCCTGGTGAATATCCCCTCCGCTGAGCCGTTCCAGCTCCAGAAGCCGAAGGGGAGACGATGGCTCGCGGGTCATTTCCCGTAATTTTCCAGCAAGTACCTGACTAATCTCTGAAAACCAATTCACATTGTCTGGCATCATTCAAGGATTATGT
>JADGHY010000244.1 GCA_019683625.1 Thermoflavifilum sp.
GTTTTCAAGGATCAATCCACAAGGAATTAAGCAGCCTGGGGTTTTGCCGGTACAGGTATTTTATTCTATTTTTGCTTGCCTCAAAATAGAAATTAAATTTTTAATATGTCGGTTATTCAAAAGATTCGGGAGAAATATGCTACCCTGATGGTAGTGGCCATCTGCGTGAGTTTGGTTGCTTTTTTGCTGATGGATGCCTTTGTAGGCCCTCGTTCTTTTTTTCATCACAGCAATGATGTGGCCGTCATCAACGGAGAAGGCATACCCATCACGGAGTTTAGCGCAAGAGAACAGGAAGCCGAAAATGCAGCCCGCCAGCAAAACCCGAATCTGAGCGATGAAGCCCGCCAGCAGATTCAGGAACAAGTATGGAATCAGTTGCTGAGTGATGTGATTTTAGGCGACGAATATGAAAAGCTGGGCATTGTGGTGACCAATGAAGAAATTGTAGATCGTACTGCTACTCCAGATGCGGATCCGCAAATTCAAGCCATCCCCATTTTCAAAAATCCTCAAACCGGCGAATTTGATCCCGGTCGTGTGGTGCAGTTTATCCGCAATATAGATCAGGATCAGACCGGTCAGGCCCGTCAATTCTGGAATCAGATCCAGCAATATTTGCTGCGTTCCATTCCGCAGCGGAAATTCTATGACCTGGTGCGGCAATCCATTTATTATCCCCAATGGCTTGCGAAGATGGATATTCAGGACAGAAGCACCAATGCTACCGTGCATTATGTGGCCGTTCCCTATTCTACTATTCCGGATAGTGCAGTGAAATATACAGATCAGGAGTTGCAGCAATATCTGGATAGCCATAAAGCCTTATTCAAACAAGAAGCCAGCCGGGGCATTGAATATGTTTCTTTTGATGTGATTCCCACGTCGGCCGACACCGCCCAGATTCTGAAGCAACTGAATGCCTTGAAGGCAGATCTGCAGCAAACATCCGATCAAAATTTGCCCGGATTCATCAACCGCAATTCCGATATTCCTTTTTATGACGGATATCAACCCAAAGATCAGCTTACGACTTCACAACGCGAGGAAGTGTTTGCCCTTGCCCCCGGGCAGGTGCTTGGGCCCTATCTGGACAACGGAAGCTACACGCTTGCGAAGATGCTGGATAAAAAAGTGTTGCCGGATACCGTGGAAGTCCGACTGATTTTAATCAGCACCCAGAGCACGCCCGACACCATTGCCGCACAACGGATTGATAGCATTGCGAGGGCCATCCAGCAAGGCGCTTCTTTTGATGCCCTGGCATTGAAATATTCTGATGATCCCGGAAGCCGTCAGCAGGGAGGGCACTACACGTTTAGTGCAGCCCAGATTCAGGACCCCAATTTTAGTCCGGAAGTCAGGCAATTCATTTTATTTGACGGCAAAAAAGGAAGCCATAAAGTGGTAAAAAGCAGCCTGGGATATTTTTATATTGAAATCCTGGACCAGCGCAATTTTGAGCCCATGGCAAAGCTGGCATTCTTATCCAAGCAAATTGTACCCAGCCAGCAAACCGACAACGAAGTATTCAGCCAGGCCAGCCAATTTGCCGGCATGAGCCAGACCCGCGAAGCCTTTGAACAAAATGCACGTAAGCAGGGATTAGCCATCCGCCAGGCCGGAGAAGTGTATCCTACCGATTATGTGATTCCGGGTATTGGCCAGGCACGCCCGCTGATCCAGTGGATGTATAATGAGGCCAAACTAAACCAAGTATCCAGTGTATTTAGCCTGAACAATCGCTATGTGGTGGCTGTGCTCACACAAATCCGCAAGAAAGGTGTGGCACCGCTTTCCGAAGTAAGGCCCCAGATTGCGGCAGAAATCATCCGCCAGAAAAAAGCAAAGATGATTGCCGAAAAATTAGGTAAACCCGTTTCCCTCGATAGCCTTGCGGCACAATGGAAATTTTCTGTGCAGGAAGCCCAGCATGTGAATTTCACGGCACCCTATGTGCCGGGCGCAGGCTTTGAGCCTAAAGTTATCGGCTACGTGTTTTACAAACAATTCCAGCCGCACACCCTTTCCCCGGCTATCCCCGGAAACAATGGAGTTTACTATCTTCAGGTAGATTCCTTATACCAGGAAGCACCAGGTATCACGGCAGAAAGCTTAAGGCAGAACATGGAATCTGCCCGCCAGTCTGACATCATTTCCCAGCTATTCGACATGTTGAAACAGAATAGCCATATTGTGGACAATCGCATCAAATACCAGTGAAATGGCCTATTGGCCGGGAATTAAATCTTTCCGCATCACTTAGGGAGCTCGGTAAACTCGTAAGCATCCAGCTTATCCAGGTCGAGGATGGTGGTGGAATGATCGGCTGATTCATGATACATGGGCAGAAAACGGGCACCGAAGACGATTTCATCAAAAGTATAAGAAGTTTTCTGCACCACCGTGGTGGAGAACACTTCATCAAAACCAGCAACCTGTACATACAACTCAGCTTCCGCATGCGCCAGGTCTTCTGCCGTGAATCCCCGCAACGGACTATTCTCATCGATGGGATGAACAACGGTCCAGTTCATATTCAGCGTATCAATCCGGTATCTTTCCAAATGCAGGGTATAGAAAGTATACACCTGTTTGCCCTGTGCTTCTATGTTCAGTCCAAGATTCACGCGCACAGAAGCATCGATTAAATTATGCTGATCCTTGTAGCACACCATGCGGAACATAAGGCCCGTGCCTTGCTGATAGGGCGCAATCAAGGCGTATTTGCTGAAACGCAAATATGCCCGCGGTCTTGCAAAGCGGCCATACACCAATCCGGTCACAATAGCAAAAGTCATCAATCCACATAATGCCTCAAAAGAAGCGGTGAGGCTGGTCCAGAATCCTATGGGGCTCACATGGCCATATCCTACAGTGGTAAGGGTTTGCGCACTGAAGAAAAATGTTTCAGAAAATTGTCCTACAAAACTATGGGACACAATGCCGTTTAAATGCTGCACACCCAAAGCCATATACAACCAGGCAAACAAGAGATTGATGACAATGAAAAAAAGCAGGATGATGCCCACGAAGCTCCACAGGGGCATGGCAATCAAACTTTGAAACACACTGATGCGCGTGAAAAAGGGCGCGCCGCGTTTGATCAGGTTATAACTTCCGTCTTTATTTAGGAAACGCCCACCATAATTGGACGGATTGGTGCCAAAGCCGGTGTCCGGATTTAAGGTAGACCGGGGATTGATGCGTTTGCGTAAAGCCATAGCAAATTGGTGAAAAGAATCCGAAAAGATATCGAAAATCTGGGGTATAGCAGATGATTGAGTTGGAACAAAAGATGAGATAGAGCAGGGAAGCGCCAAAAAATAAAAAGCTCCGAACGAAAAACCGCATTCGGAGCATCCTTGTACAACGGAACGATTTACATGGCCCAGGCATGTTGCCCCGGCTTTAGGGGAATACACCCCTCGTATTTACCCGGGATAGGCA
>JADGHY010000245.1 GCA_019683625.1 Thermoflavifilum sp.
TATCAACAGAGGCGTAACGTATTGGACGGATCATCATGGGGATGAAAGGATATTTTTTGTAGCAGGCTCCTATTTGTATGCATTAAATGCCCAAACCGGCAAGCCCATTTCGTCATTTGGCCACGATGGGCGGGTGGATTTGCATGAAGGACTGGGTCGGGATGTATCGCGTTTATTTGTGACTGCCACCTCGCCGGGGATGATTTATCATGATTTGCTGATCATGGGCAGTCGGGTTGACGAAGGCCCGGCAGCTGCTCCCGGGCATATCCGTGCTTATGATGTGCGCACGGGAGCCATCAAATGGATTTTTCATACCATTCCCCAACCCGGCGAAAAAGGCTATGACAGCTGGGAAGATCCCGAAGCCTGGAAGCATATTGGCGGAGCAAATGACTGGTCGGGATTCTCCATGGATGAAAAACGGGGCATCGTATATGCTGCATTGGGTTCGGCATCATTTGATTTTTATGGAGGCAAACGCAAGGGCAATAATTTGTTTGCCAACTGCGTGGTGGCGTTGGATGCCGCCACAGGTAAATTGCGCTGGTATTTTCAAACGATCCATCATGATGTGTGGGATGGTGATTTGCCCACTCCTCCCACATTGGTGCATATCCGGCGCAATGGCAAAACCATAGCGGCCTTGGCGCAGCCCACCAAGAGAGGTTATTTGTTTTTATTTGACAGGGTCAATGGCCGCCCCTTGTACCCCATACGGGAAATTCCTGTACCGCATCATTCCGATTTAGCAGGGGAGGCCTTATCGCCTACGCAACCTGTACCCATGGCTCCCGAGCCGTTTGGCATGCAACAGTTGCATCGTTACGATGTGAATCCTTTTCTTCCCGAGGCTTCCCGCAGAGCCGTTTTGGAACGATGGCGAACGCTCGACTCCCCTCAGCTTTTTGCACCTCCTTCCTTGCGGGGTGTGGTGTTATTGCCGGGAGGCATGGATGGTGGTGCCGAATGGGGCGGGGCTGCTTATGATCCCCAAACACATTGGCTGTATGTGAATGCCAACCGCATGGCCTGGATCATCCAAATGATTCCTTTGCATCAGGCCCAAGCCCGTGGACAAAGGAGTTATCCGGAGGCGGGGAAACAGCTCTATCAGCAATACTGCATGAGTTGCCATGGTGCCGACCGGAAGGGCGGGCAAAATTATCCTTCTCTTTTGCACGTAAATCGGAAATATGACACTACGCAATTTTATGCCTTGCTCAACAGTGGCCGAAGGATGATGCCCTCGTTCAGCCGGCTCACAGCTGCTGAAAAACGGGCTATTGCCAGTTTTATCCTGCAGATTCCATCCCTGCAATCGAAGCCTTACTTGGCACAAGATACGGCCACGGATCCTTATTGGAATTTGCCTTACACCATCAACGGTTACACGAAATTTTTAAGTCCGGAAGGATGGCCGGCTATTCCGCCACCATGGGGGCAGCTCACGGCCTATAATTTGCAAACCGGGCAAATCCAATGGCAGATTCCCCTTGGATACTATCCATTCATGCGCGATAAAGACACCCTTACCGGTGCAGAAAATTATGGAGGGCCCGTGGTGACGGCCAGTGGCCTGCTTTTTATTGCGGCTACGCCCGACGGCAAAATACGAGCCCTGAACAAACGCACCGGAAAGCTGCTCTGGCAGGCCGATTTGCCGGCACCTGCCTTTGCTACGCCTGCTGTATATGCCTGCCATGGGAAAGAGTATGTAGTGGTTGCCTGTGGAGGCGGCAAGCTGAATACCCCATCAGGCGATGCTTATGTGGCTTTTGCTTTACCCGATTCTATTCGTTAACAGCTGATTTTATGAAAAGAAGAGATTTTATTTCCCAGCTCAGTATGGCTATCATGGCCACCGGCATTGCACCCGGATGTTTCACATCAGCCCTTTCGGTGCCCAACAAAATTCCGAGATGGCGCGGTTTTAATCTGTTGGATTTTTTTTCTCCCGATCCATCCTATCGCGTGCAACAAACCACAGATGAGCATTTGAAATGGATGCGCGATTGGGGATTCGATTTTATTCGTTTGCCCATCGCCTATCCTTATTATCTGAATATTGACCGCACAAAAGACATCACAGCCGATGATGTGTATCATATCAATTCCCAAGCCGTAGAACAAATTGTGCAGTTGGTGGATAAAGCCAATCAATATGGCCTGCATGTGAGTGTGAATCTGCATCGTGCGCCGGGATATTGCATCAATGCCGGCTTTCATGAACCCTTCAACCTCTGGAAAGATGAAGCCGCTCAACAGGCTTTTTATTTCCACTGGAGCCTGTGGGCCAAACAATTCAAAACAAAATCGGCCAGGCAAGTCAGCTTCGACTTAATCAATGAACCGGCCATGCGGGAAGACATGAACGATCAGCATGCGCCTGCAACGGCTGTGCCGGGTGAATTATACCGGAAAATCATTGTGGGTGCTTCTCAGGTAATCTGGAAAGAAAATCCTGACCGGATCATCCTGGCCGATGGAAATAATATTGGCAACGACATTATTCCTGAAATTGAAGACCTGCCCATTGCCCAGAGTTGCAGAGGTTATTATCCGCATGCTATTTCGCATTACAAAGCATCCTGGGCCAATGCCGATCCCGAACATATGCCCACGCCGGTATGGCCCGGGCAAATAGGGAATCAATATTTTGACCGCCATAGCCTGGAGCAATATTATCAACCCTGGATTGAATTGGTGAAAAAAGGCATTGGTGTGCATTGCGGGGAATGTGGTTGCTGGAATAAAACGCCCCATCAGGTGTTTTTATCCTGGTTTGGCGATGTACTGGATATCCTCACCGATGCGGGCATTGGCTATGCCTTGTGGAATTTTATCGGTGATTTTGGTGTCTTGGATTCCGGTCGCACAGATGTGCAGTATGAGAACTGGTATGGCCATCAGTTAGATCGTCCCTTGCTGAATCTCCTAATGAAACATTGATTAACATGAGATTTTGCATGTGCTCATCATCACCACTTATGATGTTTGCAAAGCATTTATTTTCCCGCTTGCTTGTTACCTCATGCATGGTGATATCTTTTTCAGCAGCCCTTCATTCGCAGCCTGCGATAAAGGCGGAGCGGTTGCGGGTATCGGACAATCACCGGTATTTGGTCTATGCGGACGGGGAGCCGTTTTTTTGGTTAGGGGATACGGCATGGGAATTATTTCATCGGTTGAGTCGGGATTCATGTTTGATGTATTTAGACGATCGGGCGGCCAAGGGGTTTACGGTGATCCAGGCGGTGATATTGGCGGAGCTGGATGGGTTGCACACGCCGAATGCGGAGGGGCATTTGCCATTGATCGGGGATGATCCCGGTCGGCCAGATGAGAGGTATTTTGAGGATGTGGATTGGGTGATTGAACAGGCGGCCAGGCGGGGATTATACATAGCGATATTGCCGACATGGGGGGATAAGGTGTACAGGGATCGTT
>JADGHY010000246.1 GCA_019683625.1 Thermoflavifilum sp.
ATTCTATATTTTCATGACCCGCCAGCAGCTGGTGTATCAGATTCAAAAAAAGCAGTCTTGCCTATGCATCGGGCTGGATCCTGATCTGGAAAAAATGCCCGCCTTTCTCCGGCAATCTGCCGAACATCCTGTACTTGCTTTTCATCGGGCTATCATCGAAGCCACGGCTCCCTATTGTGTAGCCTATAAACTGAATACCGCATTTTATGAGGTGATGGGAGCGGAAGGTTGGCAACTGCTGGAACAAACCTTAAAATGGATTCCCGACAGCCATCTGAAGATTGCCGATGCCAAACGAAATGATGTTGGCCATACCGCCCAACAATATGCCCGTACTTTTTTCCACACTTTTGGCTTCGATGCCGTAACGGTCTCGCCCTGGCTGGGGAAAGATAGTGTGGAGCCTTTTTTAGCCTATCCCGGCAAATGGACGATTCTGCTGGGGCTCACCTCCAATCCGGGTAGCAAAGATTTCCTGCAGTTGCCCTATAGCGATGGGTATTTATACGAATACCTGATGAAACAAGCTGCTGGCTGGGCTTCAGCTGATCAGCTCATGTTTGTCGTGGGGGCAACCTGGCCCGATCAATTGCAGCAATTGCGAAAGCAGTTTCCCGATCATTTTTTCTTAGTACCCGGTGTCGGCGCGCAGGGGGGTGATTTGTCCACTATCATGCAGATAGGGCAGGGTAGCACCGATGCAGCATTGTTAATCAACGTGTCGCGCGCCATTTTATATGCCTCTCCGGATCAAGATTTTGCCGAAGCGGCCGCACAAAAAGCCCGTCTCTATGCCCGGGAAATGGCCGCTTATCTGCATCACAAAAGTTAAACTCCGCAAACAATTTGTATTTTGCTGCTCTAAAGCCAGCCTGCATGAAAACAGATTTGTTTCAGTCACCAGACTATTATTTGTTGGATGATTTGCTTACCGAGGAACAAAAATGGATTCGAGAGTCAGTACGCCAATGGGTGAAAAAAGCCGTGAGCCCAATCATAGAAGATTGCTGCCAGCGAGCCGTGTTCCATAAAGACTGGTTTCCGCAGCTGGGCGAGTTGGGTTGTCTGGGGCCTACTATTCCGCAGGAATACGGGGGTGCCGGCCTCGATGAAATTGCCTACGGACTGATGATGCAGGAACTGGAAAGAGGGGATAGTGCCGTGCGCTCAGCCGCATCCGTACAAGGTTCACTGGTCATGTATCCCATATTTACCTATGGCAGTGAAGCCCAAAAAAAGAAATATTTACCTCCTCTTGCCAAAGGCGAACTCATCGGCTGCTTTGGCCTCACCGAACCCGATCATGGCTCTAATCCCGCAGGCATGACCACCCGCCTCATTGATCAGGGCGATTATTTTCTGCTCAATGGCAGCAAAATGTGGATTTCCAATGCCCCGATTGCCGATATCGCAGTAGTCTGGGCCAAAGATGAACAGGACCAAATCCGGGGCGTAATCGTAGAGCGGGGCATGGAAGGATTTTCTACGCCCGAAACCAAGGGGAAATGGAGCTTACGCGCCAGTGCTACGGGAGAACTGGTATTTGATCAAGTGAAAATCCCCAAGCAAAATCTGTTACCCGAAGCAAGGGGATTGAAAGCACCGCTGAGTTGCCTGTCTTCTGCACGTTATGGCATCGCCTGGGGCGCTGTAGGGGCTGCCATGGATTGCTATGACACGGCCTTACGCTATGCCAAAGAGCGCAAACAATTTGGCAAACCTATTGCCGGATTTCAGCTGATCCAGAAAAAATTGGCGGAGATGATTACCGAAATCACCAAGGCTCAGCTGCTAAACTGGAGGCTGGGCACGCTCAAGAACGCCCAAAAGGCTACCCCCGCCCAAATCTCCATGGCCAAGCGAAATGCCTGCGAAATAGCTACCCATATTGCCCGTGAAGCCCGGCAAATCCTGGGTGCTATGGGCATCACCGGCGAATATCCCATCATGCGGCATCTGATGAACCTGGAAAGCGTAATTACTTATGAGGGTACACACGAAATTCATTTGCTGATCACCGGGGAAGATATTACCGGTATCAATGCGTTTCTATGATGCGTACACGGATTTTTTTATGGGGATTCATGGGCGCCGGCAAGACAGCTTTAGGAAAAGCACTGGCGGAGGCCCTGCAGGTTCCGTTTTACGATCTGGATGCAGAAATTGAAGCCGCTACCCAGCAATCTATTGCGCACCTCTTCGCTACCCGGGGAGAAGCTTATTTCCGAAAACAAGAAACAACCATCCTGCGCAGCTTTCAGCATGAAGCAGCCTTTGTCATGGCCTGTGGCGGTGGCACGCCCTGCTATGATGATAATGCTGAATGGATGAAGCAACAAGGCATCACCCTCTGGATCAATCCACCCATCGAAGTGCTGGTAAAACGGCTGAAACCCGAAAAACGGCATAGGCCTTTAATTGCACAGGTGCCCGATGAACAACTGGAACAGGTCGTTCGGGAAAAACTCATCCAGCGCGTGCCGTACTATAGCAAGGCACACTTGATGATGCAGGAGGAAACGATAGATATTCCCGTGTTGATCAAGCAATTGCAAAGAATAGCAAATCAACTCAACATATATAACCATCATCCTTAAAAAATAACCCATGGCAGTGAAAACCATCTTGTTCGTGGCCAGTGTTTCGGGGGCACTTAGTGTGGCCCTTGGCGCATTTGGCGCCCATATCCTGAAATCGCTGCTGACTGCAGATCAGCTGAATATTTTTGAAACGGCTGTACGCTATCAGTTTTATCACAGCCTGGCCTTATTGGCCACAGGACTGATAAGTGCTTTAGCCCAGACTCATGTACATGGTAGCGGTTGGTTATCGGCCTCGGCCTATGCCTTTGTGGCCGGACTGGTGCTGTTTTCCGGTTCATTGTATCTGATTATTTTTTTGCAATATCACCATTCCCCGGTACCCGGTTGGATCGGCATTCTCACACCCATTGGTGGCTTGTGCTTTATCGCAGGCTGGATTTGCCTTGCGCTTTCCGTTTGGAAAATATGAACGGCTAAGCATCTTCAGCAGTAGCATGTATCAAATTCTCAGGGTATCTTTGTGAAAGGATAAATATGAGTAAAAACCGATTAAAATCAGAACAATTGTCTGCTTCTCCGGCAGCTGCTGATGCTAAAAAAGAAGCTGCCGGCAAAAAGCATACACGCACTCAGCCTAAAACAGAAAAATCTACTCCTAAATCATCTACCCAAACTACAAGTCCGAAATCCAACCATTCACCCAAACGCAATCACAAGCTAGTGGCCATCTTCAGCTGGCTCATCAGCATTTTTTTATTCATCGCTTTCACTTCATATCTTTTTACCTGGAAAGAAGATCAGGATAAAATATTTTCTCTTTCCTATCATATCCTGTTCAACAATGAGGTGACCGTAGAAAATCTGCTGGGAAGGCTTGGAGCTTATATCAGCCATTTCTTTT
>JADGHY010000247.1 GCA_019683625.1 Thermoflavifilum sp.
CTATATGGGATGAGTGATCATATCAGTTTTAATTTATCCCAGTATGGATATAGGGTTTGTAAATATCTTCCTTATGGCCCTTTGGAGGATGTCATTCCCTATCTCATGCGGCGTGCGCAGGAGAACACTTCCGTGGCCGGACAAACCAGCCGGGAATTAAGTTTGATCAAAAAAGAAATTGCCCGCCGGAAAGGTATGGCATGATAGGTTTAAAACTGCAATTGCGGATAAATCACATGAAGCTGCTGATGCACGAATGATGCCCATTTGGCTTCTTCACTTTTATTGGTCCCGTGCGCAGTTTCGCTGTCAAACTGATCCTGCATATGGTTCATGTATCGGAAGGCTTCCAAATACTGATACTGGATAAAACTATCAGCATCTTCCGGTGCAATATCTTCCTTGTGCTGTAAGACCAGTTGTTGAAAATGTGCTGCACTGATGCGGGTTAAATCAAAATGCAGTTGTTCATGTGCCAGCGCATCTGGACCGGGTAAGGCAGCGGGAATGACATAGGAGGCAGATTTTACAAAAAACACCTGAAGCTGCAAATGGATTTCAAGTGTGTCGTGATGCGTTACGGCCGATCCTGTAAATCCAAAGCTGCTATAAGTTACGGCTGCATTGCGGTGAGCACCGGGAGGGGGATGGCCCGTGAAATCGCTCCACTGCAAGGGCCGCAAAGGACTGTAATAAATGGTGTCGTTAGATGTTTCACCAGGCCGGTATTCCCCATCCCATATCACAGTCCAGTGGCTCCATCTGGGTTTTTGTACGGGTAACTGGGCATACAGATGGAATGCATTGAAACAAGCCCAAACAGTTATCCATAAACTGATAAGCCGATGCATGCCTTTTGGAGAGGGATAGATTTTCATTGAGGAATATACCGTTTAGCCTGTTGAAAATAACAAATCGGCTGTGCATTTGCAAGCCTGGTGAAGGTGAAGAATTGCATAAAAAAGGCTGCCTCTTTTGGATTAGGCAGCCTTACTGACTTACACGGGCATGTGTTTATGGTTGTGCTTGGGCAGAAGGATGCAGTTCCTGAATAGGCTGTTCCGGTTGCATCACGCGATGCACGCGTTCCGTGATCACTTCATGGGGCAGGTTAAACTTCAGGGATGCCACGTATGTGGTGGCATTTTTTCCCACATACAATTCATAGGTTCCAGCATCGGCAATCCAGGCCGAACGATCGGGATCAAAAGAAGCCAAATCTTCCGGAGTGAGGATAAAATGCAGGGTTTGTGACTGGCCGGGAGCCAGCAAGGAAGTTTTGGCAAATTTCTTTAATTCCAATTCAGGCTTATCCAGATGGGCGGTGGGGGCATGGACATAAATTTGTACAACTTCCCTACCCGCTCTTTTCCCGGTATTGGTCACGGTGAGGCTAAGTTCCCAGCGTCCTTGTTCGGGATGGCTGTTCAACTGCAGATGATCATATCGGAATGTGGTGTAAGAAAGGCCATAGCCAAATGGATAAGCTACCGGCACATGGAAGGTATTGAAGTATCGATATCCTACATAAATGCCTTCCTGATACACGACCTGTTGCGGATTATCGGATGGAGTACCCGGAAAATTGGAGGCAGAAGGCTCGTCGGCATATTTCAAGGGGAAGCTCACGGCCAGTCGGCCCGAAGGATTCACCTTGCCGGTGAGCACATCTGCAATAGCATGGCCCCCTTCTTCGCCGGGTTGCCAGGCCAGCAGGATGGCGTCGGGCAGGTTGTTCCAGGATGCGGTTTCTATGACTCCTCCGATATTTAACACCACCACTACAGGCTTATGTAGGGCATGAAATGCTTGGCAGACCTCTGAAATCAGGGCACGCTCAGTATCTGATAATTCAAAATCATCGGTCAGGTGCCGGTCGGCTCCTTCGCCCGATTCCCGTCCGATCGAAAGAATAGCCATATCGTTTCTTGCAGCCGCTTGTTCAATATCCTGCTGCGGAAGCGGCATTTCCGGAATAGGCGGAGCACCAAACAAGGCGCTCATGGGATTACGTGATCTGGGCTGATGCGCGTGGATGTATTGCTGATAGATGGTTTGGAGGGAAGCGTCGGGCAAGAGGCCCGCGTCGTGCAGTCCCTGGTTAAGTGAAATGGTGTAAGCCGAATGCACCGTGCCGCTGCCGGTACCTCCTGGTATCAAGTGATAGGCCGAGGTGCCAAACAAAGCCACCCGATGTATGTTCGGAGCGATAGGCAAGCTATTGTGCTCATTTTTCAGGAGCACCATGCCCTGGGCGGCGGCCCATCGGGCTACACGGGCGTGTGCCCGAAGATCAGGATGATCTGAATAAGCTACATGGTGGAAGGTTGGCGAATGCAGCACTAATTTTAATACCTGTTCCACATTCCGATTCAGTGCGGAGGTATCCAGCTTTCCCTCCCGCACTGCCTGCTCAATAGCCTGCATTTGTTGTGGCGTACCGGGCATGAGCAGGTTATTACCAGCCCGCATCTGGGCTACCGGATCATGGCCACCAAACCAGTCCGTCATCACCAATCCCTTAAAGCCCCATTCCTCTCGCAGGATGGTGGTGAGTAAGTCGGGTTGTTCTGAGGTGTAAGTGCCATTGATTTTGTTATATGAGCTCATCACTGTCCAGGGATGGGCTTGCTTGACGGCGATTTCAAACCCCCGCAGATAAATTTCCCGAAGGGCACGTTCGCTGATGATCACATCAATGGAATTGCGATTGGTTTCCTGGTTATTGCAGGCAAAATGTTTGATAGAAGTGCCCACTCCGTTGGATTGAATGCCCGACACCATGGCAGCAGCCATTTCTCCTGTGATGAGCGGATCTTCGGAATAGTATTCAAAATTGCGCCCGCAGAGGGGGTTTCGTTGGATATTCATTCCAGGGCCAAGCAAGACGTCGATACCGTAATTTTTTACCTCATTACCTATAGCTTGTCCCACGGCGTAAACGCAGGCTGTATCCCAGCTGGAAGCCAGCAGTGTGGCTACAGGAAATGCTGTAGCATAGTAAGTATGACTGCTGTCGTTATTGCGGATAGGATTAATGCGCACGCCTGCAGGACCATCGGAAAATGTTAACGAAGGAATTCCCCATTTGTTGTTCGCATAGGTACGTCCTGCAGCACCCGGCACCTTTTCGGGAATTTTTAAGGCATTCGTATCCATAGGTGGCAGGTGGAAATGGCGCAGCATGCCGGTGTCGTGCAAAGCACGGCGCAGTTGTTCCAGCGCAGAAGGAGGCAGATACATCCCCATGCCTACAACGGTGTGCACTTTTTCATCCAACGTCATGTGATGCACAATCTCTTGCAGGTGATCTGCGTTGAGTTTTTGCTGGGCTGTGCTACACAAGGGGAGGCAGCTTATCAGCCACAGGAGGAAGCGATATTTCCTTCGAAAAATGGTATATGGATAAAGCATATAAAAGGAGTTTAAAAAC
>JADGHY010000248.1 GCA_019683625.1 Thermoflavifilum sp.
TCGCATAGAAATTTCAACAAGTCGGCTTCTTTCTGGGTTAACGTTTGAAAATAATTATCCGGCCCGCTAATATACAATTCCGGATAGTTGAACAGCAGGTTCCCGATTTGATATTGTTTGTTTTTATCGGCATTCAATGCCTGGGTACGGCGGAGGAACACTTCAATTCTCAACAGCAGCTCCTGCATGCTGAAGGGCTTGGTCACGTAATCATCGGCGCCCAACTTGAATCCCATAATCTTATCCTCTTCCAGGGTGCGTGCAGTGAGAAAAAGCAAGGGCACCTTTTCATTTTTGCTGCGGATGAGCTTCGCCAGAGAAAATCCATCTTTCTTCGGCATCATGATGTCGAGCAGAATCAGGTCAAAATTTTTCTTCTGGAAATATTGCCAGCCGCTGTCGCCATCCGTACAATGAACCACATCGTATCCGGCTTCCATAAGGTTGTCTTTGATGACGAAGCCAAGGTTTACATCATCTTCTATGAGCAGAATGCGTGCTTTGTTTTCCATATTTTTATCCGGAAGTTTTGCATAAGGGAAATGATAAGGTAAAATTACTTCCTTTCCCGGGTTCGCTTTCCACGGTTACCTTGCCTTTAAACGCCCGGGTGTATAATTTAACATAGTTTAATCCCAGACCAAAGCCTTTCACTTCATGTACATTTCCTGTGGGCACCCGGAAGAACTGGGAAAACAGCATCTTATGATATTGGCGGGGAATACCGATGCCGTTGTCTTGTACGGAAATATAAATTTTTTGGGCATCATTCCAGGTGCGCACCGTGATGATGGGTGTGGGCGAATATTTGATCGCATTATCAATAAGGTTAAAGAGGATATTGGTAAAATGCAGGGCATCAGCTTCCACACAGGTTTGTGTGGCCTCCAGCCGAAGGTTGAACCTACCGGATTTTTGCTGAATCAGGTATTCAAAGTCCATGATACATCTTTGGATGATGTTGTGCACATTCAGTTTTTCTATATGCAGCCGCGGGTTGGCCCGTTCAATTTGTGCAATTTGCAAAACCCTTTCCACCTGTTGTTCCAGATGGGACGATTCGTGTTCTATGATGCGGGTGTAGTTTAGCAGACGGGGGTGCTGCTGAATAGGTGCAGCCTGTTTTAACACCTCTGCCGATAGCTGAATGGTGGAGATGGGCGTGCGGAATTCGTGGGTCATATTGTTAATAAAATCTTTCTGAATCTCTGAAAGCAGCTTCTGTCGCAATAAGATCAGCAGGGTCAATGCAAAGGCAATGATAACCACAATCAAGGTAAGTGTTGAAAAGATCCAGAAATTCATCTCGCCGATGATGTATTTTTTCCTGTTGGTAAACAATACAGCGAGATAATCTTCTTCTTTATGGATGGGCGGGAAAGGTTGAATATGCGGACTATCTTCTGGGTTGAAAGACTCGGTTTCCACATGTTCAAATTTGTGGGTAGATGCATTGTAGATGCCAAACTGATAGCTGGTAAACAAGTCGTTTTCTTCTAATGCTCTTTTGAGGTAATTTTCGATGCTGTCCCCGTTGATATGGTATTTGATATCGGCAATGTAATAATCGGTCTCCGGCCGTTCTACAGCTTCGATGAAGGGAGTGGAATCACGCTGGGAAAGCCTGATACGCTGGACGACTTCATTCAGGGCACTGTGCACTTTCACATTAAACTCTTTTTCTTCCAGGGCATAGGTTTTTTGCAGCCAGTAAATCTGGGCTGCCAGCACGCAGGTCATCAGCAGTGCGCCAACAATGACCAGTTTGCGTAATGTGGAAGATTTCATGCGGGAAAACGATGAAACGGCCCAGGAAAATATTGCTGCAACCATAGCCAGAGAGTGTAACAGGGTGAAAGGGTATAGGTCATGGATAGCAGGCGGCTTGCTCAGGAGATAATCCGTTCGGGATGCTGAGCCAGGAATTGTTTCCAAGCCTGCTTTTTCACCTGCGATGCCGGAACAGATTGCTGCAGGGCATAATAATGACAGAGTGCCACAGCCAATGCATCCGTTGCATCATAATATGCCGGCTGCATGGGCAGTTGCAACTGGCGCTGCAGCAAGAGCCAAACTTGTTGCTTGCCTGCGCTGCCATTGCCGGTTACCGATTGTTTCACCTTTTTGGGGGAATATTCCGTTACCGGCAATCCGGCCAGCCTCGCACAAACGATGGCCACACCCTGGGCTCTGCCCAACTTAAGCATGCTCTGAATATTTTTTCCCTGAAAGGGCGATTCCACGGCAAATTCAGTTGGATGATAAGTTTCAATCAATTGATGAACCTGCTGGTAAATGAGCTGCAGCCTTTCATAATGATCCTTTTGCCGGGATAGTTTCAATGCGCCCATTTCCAGGACTTCCACCCGGAAACCCTGGCAGCCAATCACGCTATAGCCCATGATTACCGTGCCGGGGTCAATGCCTAATATGGTGAGCCGATGTGGCATGCCTCTTTTGTTTGTGTATTTTCCGGATGCATGTTGGGAAATCCGCAGAAAAAACTATGTTCGCCCATTCAACATGCCGATGTTAAACAAAAGTACCAAAATAATTTTCAATACCCTGATCAGTGTGGGGCTTTTTGCAGGGCTTTCCTGGCTGATTTACCGTCAGCTTAAGCATCAACCTAATTTATCGCTTGCCTGGGAGCAGATGCGGCGCGTAGCTCAGGGGCCAAGGCTGCTGGCATTTGCGGGGATATGTTTGCTTTTGGTGCCCAACTGGCTCATTGAAGCCCGGAAATGGCAGCTGTTGTTAAACAGGATCGAGCCGGTTTCCTTATGGGCAGCACTGCAATCGGTCTTAACCGGCCTATCATTGGGCATCAACACACCCAACCGGATCGGCGAATATGCGGGCAGGATTATGCTGGTGCAACCTAAGCATCGCTTAGAGGCCGCATCGGTGATGCTGTTGAGCAGCTTAAGCCAGCTCACCATCACCATGGGTTTTGGATTGGTGGGACTGGCCTATGAGCTGTGGCTCGGCAGTCTGCATACCCTGGCCAATAGCTGGTGGTTGGAAAGTTTATGGGTGTTGTTGTTTGGTGTTGGCCTGGCGATGGGGATTATCTACATGCGCAAAGATCTGATGGTGCATTTTTTTACTTTTTTCAGGCAATTCCGCTGGTTAAAAAGAGTTGGACGTGCGATTGGTCTTGTGCCCCGGGGCATGTTGTTTCAGCTGCTATTGCTATCGGGCTTGCGGTATCTGATTTTCAGCGGGCAATATCTTGCGCTGCTGCGATTGTTGGGTGCATCTATTCCCTGGATAGATGGTTTTTTTAGCTTAAGTTTGATTTATATGATTATGGCATTTTTGCCTACGGTAGCCCTTGCAGAAATTGGCATCAGAGGTGAATTAAACTTATATTTTCTGAGTGCTTATACTTCCAATGCACTGGCCATAGTGAGTGCAGCCGTAATCATC
>JADGHY010000249.1 GCA_019683625.1 Thermoflavifilum sp.
CAATTTCCGCACGCGTGGCAAACAACATGGGCCTGATGATGTGCTGCTGCCTATAACGGATGCCGTGCAAACCCGCAATGCCGGTACCCCGGCAGAAATTCATTAACAAGGTTTCCACTAAATCATTGCGATGGTGTGCGGTGGCAATGGATGCAAAGCCTTGTGCATGGCGGATTTCTTCAAGCCACCCATATCGCAGCTGGCGGGCTGCTACCTGGATGGAACAGCCATGTTGCCGCGCATAATCCGCCGTCTGGAATGTTTGCAGAAAAAAAGGCACCTGGTATTGCTGAGCTAAAGACGCCACAAAACGTGCATCCCGGTCAGACTCATCGCCCCGCAATTGAAAGTTAGCATGTGCAATAGCAAATGAAAAGCCGGCTTCATGAAATAAATGCGTCATCACCACCGAATCCACTCCGCCACTCACCGCAAGCAACACAGACTCACCGGCGTGCACCAGCTGATGCGTTTCAATAAATTTCAAGAATGCAGATAACATGCAGGTCTCACATTCGTTTTCACGAATTGATATCGGCCACTGCAGCAAGGGCAGTTTTCAGCTCACGCAAGGTGCGGTCGTCTCCCTGAAGCATGGCCTGTTGGATGCCTTTGGCATACATATCAGCCGCCTCGGCTTGTCGCCCTTTCGTCTCCAACCATTGTCCGTAAGCATAATAGACAGCCAGATAAGTGGGGTCATGTTCCACGATGCTTCTGAAATATTGCTCGGCTCGCTCTTCTTCCCCTCGCTTCAAATATTCCAGCGCCAATGCATATTTTAAAAAACTATCATCCGGTTGTTTGTCAAACAGCTCTTTCAACTGTTGCAATCTGTCCATACCGATTTGCATAGCACAAAATTATTTTTCCAAGATATGTAAAACAGCATCATCCTGATTTCCGCAATAATATGTTTTTTTAAGCTTTGTATGCATTTTTTTCGCTAATATTGTTAACCATCCTTGTAAATCACGGCATATCATGCGGATTGTTGTGAAACGAATATACGAGAAACCCGATCCTGACGATGGCTATCGGGTATTGGTGGACAGGCTTTGGCCTCGCGGTTTGAAAAAAGAACAAGTGCATGTGCATGAATGGGTGAAAGATATTGCCCCTTCGGACAGCCTGCGTAAATGGTTTGGCCATGACCCGCAGAAATGGAAAGGTTTTCAGGAAAAATATCAGGAAGAATTAAAGGAGCATGAGCTATTATTAAAAGAGCTCATCAAGCGTGCCCAATCCCACGGCAAGCTCACCCTCCTGTTTGGTGCCAAAGATGAAAAACATAATCAGGCGGTGGTACTGCAACAGGTTATGCAAAAACTTGCTTCATCCATGCATGTATGAAACAGCCATCAGCATTACAGAAGATATCATCACTACATTAAACATACGCTTATGAAAATTTTAGTTTGCATCAGTAAAACAGCCGACACTACAGCTAAGATTGCTTTTACTCCGGATCAAAAATCATTTCTGGAAACCGGCGTACAGTTTATTATCAATCCTTACGACGAATGGTATGCACTGGTGCGTGCTGTGGAATTAAAAGAACAATATCCCGACACGGTATTGCATCTGATCACGGTGGGGGGTGCAGATACAGAGCCCATTTTGCGCAAGGCATTGGCTATTGGCGGAGATGCGGCTTTCCGGGTTGATTTACAACCTATCAGCATCGAACAGGTAGCCATTTCCATTGCCGCACATGTGCGTGATCAGGGTTATGATCTTATTTTCACCGGCAAAGAAACTATCGATTACAATGGCTCGGGCGTTGGCGGTTATCTGGCCGGGTTGCTCGACTGGCCATTTATTTCGCTGGCTACCCACTTCTCCTATGATGGAAATATAGCCGTGGTGGAACGGGAAATTGAGGGTGGCAGAGAAACAGACGAGGCGCCTCTTCCTCTGGTGGTCTCCTGCCAGAAGGGCATTGCCGAGCAGCGCATTCCGAATATGCGGGGCATCATGACAGCAAAGAGCAAGCCCCTTCAGGTACTTGAAGCTCCTCAAGAAGCCCGGCAACCTCTCCTGCAGATCGATCATTTCGCTTTGCCTCCTAAAAAATCGGGCGTGCACCTGATTGAACCGGGCAATGAAGCAGAGCTTGTTCGCCTGCTGCATGAAGAAGCAAAAGTAATCTGAGATTGCATTGTCCTACAAAATCTATTAAACCATACGCTTATGGCTATTTTTGTGTTTGCCGATCAACAAAAAGGTGCTTTCAAAAAAGCCTCTTTCGAAACTTTGTATTATGCATCCCAGCTGGCCAAGCAACAGCAACAGGAAGTAGTTGCCGTGGTGATGGGAGAAATGAATTCAGCCACATCTCTGCAAGACTTAGGCCGGTATGGAGCCCGGCGGGTTTTGCATGTGGATGGGAACTGGCTGAATGATTTTGATGCCCGGCTTTATGCCCGAATCTTGAAACAAATCCTTAACCAACAGGAAGCAAGCCTATGTGTGTTGCCTCATGATTTCAACGGCCGGGCGCTGGCGCCATATCTGGCTGCACAATGGGGCGCCACTCTGCTCACCGGGGTTACCTCCCTACCCGATGCACAGGGATGTTTTCAAAAACAGGTATTTTCGGGCAAGGCGATAGCCTGGATCAAACCCAATGCTGCCCGGCAGGTAATTACCCTTTTACCCAATACTTTCACCCCACAACCGGCTGATCAACAAGCTGAGGTGGCGCAGTGGCAGCCTTTGCAGGAGGAAGCCCAGCAGCGGCGCATCCGGGTAAAGGAAGTGCAAACCACACAAGGACGCGTGCCCTTGAGCGAGGCCAGCATTATTGTAAGTGGCGGACGCGGATTGAAAGGGCCGGAAAACTGGGGCATGATTGAACAACTTGCCGATGTGCTAGGCGCAGCCACCGCCTGTTCAAGACCCGTGGCCGATGCAGGATGGCGTCCCCATCATGAACATGTCGGGCAAACAGGGCTCACCGTACGCCCCAATCTCTATATCGCTATCGGCATCTCGGGTGCTATCCAGCACCTGGCCGGCGTAAACGGCAGCAAGTATATCGTGGTCATTAACAAAGACCCGGAAGCCCCCTTCTTTCAGGCAGCAGACTATGGCATCGTGGGCGATGCCTTTGAAGTGGTGCCCCGCCTGATTGAAGCTATCAAAAAATACAAAGGCATCTCCTGACAATGGCGTAACCTAGGCTCCGGCAGATACAATTTTCAACGGGACTGCATCAAAAATTTGCGGTCAGTTTGTTAATTTTGCACAATGTGATTGGTGTGCAGGATGTTTTTCTAAATCCCTCACGGGAGAAGATGTTGGTTAATTATGGAAAAAATTGAACTTGAAATTGTTGCACTCTCCCACAACATGACCCAACAACACACTTATGCCGTGGTGTTGGGCGAAGTGAATGGTTTGAGGCGTTTGCCC
>JADGHY010000250.1 GCA_019683625.1 Thermoflavifilum sp.
ATTTCATGCAATATTTGCTTGGGCAGTCACCTGTTGAATAAGCTCACAGAATTATTTTATATATTCTCTCAGGGATGAAAGATCAGGTATCAAAACGCTGCGGATCGAAGGCTTGGAGGTTAACATCTGGGGATTTACCTCCAATGAGTTGAGCAAGCAGAAATCCTGTTGCAGGTGCCAGGCTTAATCCCAGCATACCATGTCCGGTAGCTACATAGAGATTATCGAAGGATTTTATGCGGCCAATAAAAGGTAGTCCATCGGGAGAGCAAGGCCTTGCACCACTCCAGACAATTTCTGGCAAATGTTTTTGATCGGGTGTAAATCCAATTTCCCTTTGCAAGTCGGGATAAAAAGCATAAAAATGCTTGATGATGCCATGGATTTTGGCCTGGTTGATGGTATGTAAGTTTGCTCCGATTTCCATGGTGCCACTGATGCGAAGCAAATTTCCAAAAGGGCTTACCGCTACTCGTCCTTCCAGGAGAAGAGCTGGAATATGAATCTTTCTGCTGGGCAATTGCACATCAAAACTATATCCTTTTCCAGCCTGCAGAGGAATATTTACCTGAATCTTTTTCAACAATGAGGTAGTTTGCACGCCGGCGGCAACCACCACATGATCCACATGAAATATTTCCTTCTCACTCACGATAGCTTGTATTCTTTTTTGTTGAATATGCAGATCTGTGATCTTATGGCTTGCATAGAATGATACACCCCCGTTTTGCAGATAGGCTATCAGAAATTGCATCCATTTTCCGGGATGAATCAAGGCATCACCTGGATAATAAATACCACCCAGTACGCGTAAGCGGGTATCTGGTTCCATCAGTTGCACTTCTTCAGCATCCAGTACTTCAGCACGAATGCCATTTGCATTGGCAAGTTGTGCGATTTTTATTTCTTCATCTCTTACCTTGGGTGTTTGAAATAACATGAACAGGCCCTTGGTTTCAAAATTCGTTTGGGCCTGCTGAGGCAGGGCTAATTGTTGGTATAATCTCCTGCTCAAGAGACTGATATCACGAAGATGAGGAATGGCATAACGCACATGTTGCGCGTTACTATGCTGATGAAATAATTTTATCCAACTCAGCAACTCTTTGTTGAATGAGAAATGAAAAGCGAAAGGGCTTTCGGCACGGAACATCCATTTTAGTCCTTGCCAGATGACGCCCGGAGCAGATAAGGGAATCACATGACTAGGTACAATCATGCCCGCATTGCCCCAGGAACAACTGTTATCGAAACGATGCTCATCGAATATGCACACCTCATATCCTTGTTGGTGCAGGAAATAAGCAGTACAAACACCAATGATGCCGCCACCAATAATGCCAACTGTTTCAGCCATGAGTAAACCTCAATGCAAATTACATTACCTGAAAGCCAAATGCAAACGGATCATCTTCATCAACGGTGATGATGTTGTAACCATATATTTTTGCCCATCCTTCAATAGAGGGAACAATGGCAGGTTTATCGCCTACGGTTGTTTCGGCTTCAATCATACCGGTGAAGGTGGAACCAATAATGCTTTCGTGAATAAATGGTTCTCCCTTTTTGAGTTTTCCCTTGGCGTGCCATTGCGCCATCCGGGCCGATGTGCCTGTACCACAAGGTGAGCGATCAATGGCTTTATCCCCGTAAAACACGGCATTGCGGGCAGTGGCATGTGTCAGCGTAGGTTTGCCTGTCCACATGACATGGGTCAAGCCTCGTATACGCGCATCTTGCGGATGTACACACTGTATCTGTTGATTCAGGCGCTCCCGAACCACGCGGCTCCAGCTGATGAGTTGTTCGGCCCGAAAATGTTCCATTCCGGGGAAATGAGGCTGTGGGTCGATGATGGCATAAAAGTTCCCGCCGTAGGCAATATCGCAACTTAATAAACCCAGATCCGGGCACTCCACTTCAATATGTTCGGCATACAAAAAGGACGGGATGTTGATGAGTTTCACGGATTTCACTTTTTTGCCCTCCTGGTGGTAGTAGGCTTCCACCAGGCCGGCAGGAGTATCCAGCCGCAACAGGCCGGGCTTATGCGGGTTGATGAGCTGTTGTTCAATCGCCACGGTAACCGTGCCTATCGTGCCATGTCCACACATGGGCAAGCACCCGCTGGTTTCGATAAACAAAATAGCGGCATCATGTTCCGGGTCGTCTGGCGGATAGATCATGCTGCCGCTCATCATATCGTGCCCCCTGGGTTCAAACATCAAAGCCTTGCGGATCCAATCATATTCCTGAATAAACCGGATGCGTTTTTCGCGGATATCTTTTCCCTGCAATATAGGTTGACCGCCTGCCACCACCCTAACGGGATTCCCGCAAGTATGTGCATCAATACAGAAAAATGTTTTGTGCGTCATCACGGCTCATGTGTTTATGCTATTCCTGATTGGCTAAAATATTGGTTTACCATTCTCCATACCCGCAATGGATTAGCCTGTTGCAATTCGGCAGGCAAAAAAGCATCGGGGAAATTCTGGAAACATACGGGTCGGGTAAAACGTTTGATGGCATCGGCGCCAACCGAGGTAAAACGGCTATCGGTAGTAGCCGGAAAGGGGCCACCATGCTGCATGGCAAAGCATACCCTTACACCGGTTGGCACACCGTTGCAAATGATTCTTCCACAGATCAGGGAAACAGCATCTATCAACTCGCGGTAATGCAACAAATCCTGCTCGGTGGCCATCAGCGTGCAGCTGAGTTGTCCTTCAAGCTGGAAGGCTATTTCCAGCATTTCCTGAAAGTCAGCACACTCCACGATCATGGCAAAGGGCCCGAATACTTCTTCTCGTAACAAAGGATTAGCCAGGAATTCGGTTGCCGTGGTATGTGTTAAGACAGGCTTAGCTTCAAGTGTGCCGGCATCATCAGAAAAAGCAAGCAGGGTATTGACATGTTGCTGGCCGGAAACAACCTGTGCCTTCTGTCGGAAGGCTTGGGCTATTCCATCGTGCAACATGGTTTGGGTCCGTGTGGTTTTTAATATTTCGGTGAGCCGGGTAGTGAAATGTTGCAGCGCTTCTCCTTTCATGCCGAATATCAGTCCGGGTTTTGTACAAAATTGACCTGCATTTTGTGTGATAGATGCAGCAAGCATATTGGCAAGGATATCGGCCTCGCGGGATAATTTTTCAGGCAGTAAAAATACAGGATTCACACTACCCATTTCGGCAAACACGGGAATGGGTTGTTTTCGCTGTTGAGCAATATCGTATAATGCTTTGCCTGCTGTGTAAGAGCCGGTGAATCCGACGGCTTTAATGCATGGATGTTTTACCAGCATGTCACTGACGGTAGGGGATGAGCCATGGATGTGCTGAAAAACGGCATCAGGCAGCTGACAAAGTTGAACGGCTTGTTTGATGCAGGTAGCCACTTGTTCAGAGGTACGGGGG
>JADGHY010000251.1 GCA_019683625.1 Thermoflavifilum sp.
ATTATGCTTGTAAGGCATTGACCAATATTAATATCCTAAAATTCATGCGGCAGCTGGGTACAGGCCTTGATACGGTATCGATTCAGGAAGTGCAATTAGGTCTCCGTGCCGGCTTTGAACCTCAGCAAATTATTTTCACGCCCAATTGTGTGGATCTGGATGAGATGATTGCAGCCAAACAGTTAGGCGTGAAAATCAATATTGATAATATTTCTATTCTTGAACAATTCGGCAACCGATTTGGTAACAGCTACCCGGTATGCATTCGTTTAAATCCACATATCAATGCGGGCGGGCATTACAAAATTTCAACCGGGCATATCGACAGCAAATTTGGTATTTCCATCCATCAGATTCGCCATATTGAACGCATTGTGAAGTCCACGGGATTGCATGTAAATGGCCTGCACATGCACACCGGCTCGGAAATCAAAGATGTGGATGTGTTTTTACGGGGGGTAGAGATTCTGCTGGAAATGGCACAGCATTTTCAGGAACTCGATTTCATTGATTTGGGCAGTGGCTTCAAAGTGGCTTATCATCCGGATGATACAGAAACGGACATGCAATTACTGGGTGAGAAATTATCTGCCTTATTCAATCAGTTTGCCGCACAATATCCGCGTCCACTCACCTTATGTTTTGAACCGGGTAAATATTTGGTAAGCCAAGCAGGATATTTCGTGGTAAAGGTTAATGTGATCAAACAAACATTGGCAACGGTGTTTGCCGGGGTAAATTCAGGATTCAATCATTTGATACGCCCCATGTTTTATGATGCTTATCATATGATTCGCAACATTTCAAATCCTAAAGGTCCTGAGCGAATTTACACGGTAGTGGGCAATATTTGCGAAACCGATACTTTTGCCTGGGACAGAAAAATCAATGAGATCCGGGAAGGAGATTTTCTGGTCTTTTACAATGCGGGAGCTTACGGATTTGAAATGTCGTCGAACTATAACTCCCGGTTGCGGCCTGCTGAGGTGCTGGTAAAAGATAACCAATATTACCTGATTCGCTCCCGCGAAACACTAGACGATTTGCTTCGCAACCAAATCGAGGTGTTATCTTAAAAGGAATTGCCGTTCTGGATAATCTTTTTCAAGGGAACTTATAATCCTGGCCGAGTAGCCCCGACAGGAATCGAACCTGTATTAACGGTTTAGGAAACCGCTGTTCTATCCATTGAACTACGGGGCCTTTGCTTCGCAAAAATAAACATTCCTGCGGGCTTCAGAAAATCAGGCTTTTGAAGATGATAAAAATCATCAGGATAACATGACGAATATCATCTTTTCCGGCAAAAAAGCATCAGAATTTTGAATAGCTGTTTCTTCATGCAAACCTAAACGCCATGTTTTCTGCATCTCCTACTGCCAGTATCGCCTTATTTCTGCAACGTGATGCACATTTTCTGCCCGTACTACGCCTGCTGGTCAAGGAAATTGAAGCCATGCATAAACAGGGATTAAAACTGGAGTACATGTCGTTGCGTGTGGAGGTGGATGAGCGGGGAGAATATGTTGTTTATGCCAAACTCGATGGTACCGACCGCACCGTAACGGGAAACCTGAGAGGGAAAGATGAAATGCAGGTGATTAAACATTTATTGCATAAGCTCAGCCAGGCATTCCGGTCTCGCGTTCATAAGCACAAGATTGCATTTGAATAATATCGGTGCGGCTGAGTTTTCTTTTTGGTAGATTTGATGAACAAATCTAGACGATAGATGAGGGCAATGGTATTGGAAGCGCAACGTCATCCGCTGCAAATGCGGGAGTGGCCTGTTCCCCAACCCGGGCCGGAAGAAATCTTGGTGCGTGTGCATGCCTGCGGCGTTTGCCGGACCGATTTGCATATTGTAGATGGTGAACTGCCCCATCCGCAGCTGCCCTTGATACCTGGCCATGAAATCATTGGTCAGGTGGAGGCCCTGGGCAAAGAGGTCACCCGATGGCAGGTAGGAGATTGGGTGGGAATCCCTTGGCTGGCACATACCTGCGGGCATTGCAAATACTGTGTCCGAGGCCTGGAAAATCTTTGTATGCAGGCATCTTTTACCGGATATACCCATCCGGGGGGCTATGCTGAATATACGACAGCACATCAGGATTATGCCTTTGCTTTACCTGAAAACTGTCGGTCGCCGGAAATGGCGCCCTTGCTTTGTGCAGGCCTTATTGGTTTTCGTTCCTATCGTATGATCGGCGCATCGGCCGAACATATTGGCTTATATGGTTTTGGGGCCTCTGCACACCTTATCACGCAGATAGCCATGCATCAGGGTAAAAAAATCTATGCTTTCACCCGGGATGGCGATGAGGCTGGACAAGCGTTTGCCCTGCAGATGGGAGCCTGCTGGGCCGGAGGATCGTCGGATAAGCCACCGGTAAACCTGGATGCAGCCATCATCTTCGCACCCGTGGGTGAACTGGTGATTCGCGCTTTGCAAGCCGTAGATAAAGCGGGACAGGTAATCTGTGCCGGCATTCACATGAGTGATATCCCTTCTTTTACGTATCGCTGGCTCTGGGAAGAAAGAAAAATACAGTCGGTCGCCAATCTTACCCGTGCAGATGGGCTCCAATTTTTTCAGGCCATTCAACACATTCCCATTCGCACTTCTGTTCACTTCTATCCATTGGCAGAGGCCAATCAGGCCTTGCAAGATGTAAAACAGGGCCGTATCAAAGGCGCAGCTGTGTTGCTCGTGCGAGATGAATCATAAGCCAGCAGGAAATTAATCGCAGAAACAACGGGAGGAGAAACAACATTACTGGCTATTAGCAGCCTTAATTTTATAAATGATATATTTCTCCGCCTCTGCAAGCGGGACATAATAAGCATGGATAAAATGGTTGAGTTCTATGCCTTCTGCTTTGTTGCTTGCTTTGCCCAGATAAAAATAACTGCTCTTAAATAAAATGATATACCTCGGTTTTCTTGCATACAGATCAAATATAAACTCATCCCATAGCCTTTGCAAATAAGGTGGAAAGCTTCCCTTCCATTCCATTTCGGTAAAATGTACTTCCTGCACAAATCGGGTTGGTATGGTAGCATCTAAATCCACCAACACATTCGCACCCCCGCCCAACATATCAAACACCTGAACACTCTCGTGTTTTTGAATACTATCTTTCTTCAATCGGCTTACAATTTCCTGAATCAGAGCAGGCTGCTCAGCCACTTGCCTGTCATACTGATTGATGAGATTAGGCTTTTTAAATATTGTGGGTATGGTATATAAATTGATGATGCAAAGCCAGCACGCTACCATGAGTAAGCCAAATACCCTGATATTGCCTGAATCAGATTTTAAGAGATAATGTGTCGAGATAGAAAAGAA
>JADGHY010000252.1 GCA_019683625.1 Thermoflavifilum sp.
TCCCAAGCTGAGGGCCGCGGGTTCGAATCCCGTCTTCCGCTCGAAGTTTTTTGGTGTTTGATTTTTTAGGTAGCTCAGTTGGTAGTCCCGGCTGAGCCGGGATCCCAAGCTGAGGGCCGCGGGTTCGAATCCCGTCTTCCGCTCGAATTCCCTGCCTGATTTGCTTTTCCTATCTTTGATGCGCATGGGATATATTGTCATCAGCGGAGGCACCAGAGGCATTGGTAAAGCCATAGCCCTGCATTTTGCTCAGCAACACTGGCATGTGGCTTTATGCGGTCGCAATGAGGCTGCACTCCAAGCCGTCAAACAGGAAATGCAAACACGGCATCCCGGTGGTATGGCTATTGTCACCCGTGTGGATGTGACCGACGAAGAACAGGTGCATGCATTTGCCAACGAAGTACAACAACATTTTCCTGTCATCGATGTGTTGGTAAACAATGCGGGTATCTTTGAACCCGGTGCGGTGCATCAAGAGGAAGAGGGACAATTAGAACGGCAAATGGCCAGCAATCTGTACAGTGCCTATTACCTGACACGTGCGCTTTTGCCGCTGATGATATCCCGTCGGCAAGGGCATATTTTCAATATTTGCTCCACTGCCAGTCTTCAGGCCTATGCCAACGGAGGTTCGTATAGCATCAGCAAATTTGCCCTGTTAGGCTTTTCGCGCAATCTGCGGGAGGAGTTAAAACCTTACCGCATCAAGGTCACGGCACTTATGCCCGGCCCCACCCTCACAGATTCATGGGCAGGCTATCCGGCCCCGGCGGAGCGGTTTATTCCACCTCAAGACATAGCTATGCTGGTGTGGCAGCTTTGCAACCTGTCTCCTCAAACCGTAGTAGAAGAATTAACCATACGTCCTATGGAGGGCGATATTCCGGCCGACACATGATATTTTTTTGCCATTTTTAACGTAGCCCTAACAGCCTGTGGCAGCGGCTTTGGATATATTTGTCTGCTGATAAGACATGAAACGCAGTATCCATTACAGCTGGCATGTGCTATTAAGCGGTTGGTTATGCTTCTGGACGGGCATGCAAGCCATGGCACAATCTTCGCCTGTGCACTTCACTACGCGTGTCCAATCCCATACGGTTGACCTGCATCAGCCTTTTCAGGTTCAGTTTATCTTAGAAAATGCCCAGCACATCACGGCATTTACGCCCCCTTCGTTTAAAGGTTTTCAGGTGCTGCAAAATTTTCAATCGCAGCAGACCAGCATTGTAAATGGCCAGGTGAGCTCCAGCTACACGGTTACCTATGTTTTGCAGCCAATGCGGGCTGGCAAATTCACCATTGAGGGAGCCACGGCAACCGTTGACGGAGCCACCTTGCGTTCGAACCCGGTTACCATTCAGGTGGCTGCAGGCATGGCCTCCAATAACGCCGGAAGTGGATCATCATCTGCTTCTTCTGCCCTTCCGATGCCATCGGCTCCAGGCTTTATGCCACCGGATGAGGATGAGTCGGACCTGGGGCAGTTTCCGGGTCTGATACGCAGCGGAGAGGATCCTATGGCAGTGATTCGGAAAAATGTATTCGTGAAGGTTAATGTGGATAAAACCGATGTCTATCAAGGTGAGCAGATCGTGGCCACCTATAAGTTGTATACCCGCTTGCAAACGACTTCAGATGTGATGAAGGTACCAGCCTTCAGTGGTTTCTCTACCCATGATATTGATTTGCCCAATCCGCCACAAGCCACCACGGAAATTGTGGATGGCAAACGTTTTAAGGTATTCACGATCCGCAAGACCATTTTATTTCCCTTGCAAACGGGTAATTTGCAGTTAGATCCCGTGGAGATTGACAATAAAGTGCGGCTCTATATCCTCAACCGGTCGCCCCGCCATGTGCGGCATGGTGATCCATTGGAAGAATTTTTGAAAGATCCTTTTCACTTTAACCCCTTTGATGATCCCTTTTTCGATGACCCTTTTGGGGGAGGGTCGGGCCTCAGTTATCGGGATTTTGACTACCATCTGAGCAGCAATCCCGTGACCATTCACGTGAAGCCTTTGCCTGAGGAAGGCAAGCCGGAAAATTTTACCGGTGCGGTAGGGAACTTTACTATCACGGCCACAGTTGATAAGCCCAGCCTCAGTACCGACGATGCCGGTACCTTGAAGGTGACGGTGAGCGGGGAAGGAAATCTGCAGATGATCAGTGCACCTGCCATAGATTTTCCTGGCAGTTTCGATACCTATGATCCCAAGATTGAAGATCATTTCCGAAAGAATAGCATACCCTTTTCTGGCTCCCGTACATTTGAATATGTGTTTATGCCCCATGCTGCTGGCGACTACACCATTCCGGCCATTCGTTTTGCCTATTTTGATCCGCAGACCAAAACGTATAAGCAGGTAGAGACGGAGCCCATTGCCTTGCACGTGACCATGGGCAACCGGGCTGCAACCGCGCCGGTAGATTTTGGCCAGCAGCATATATTGCCCGATCAGTTGGCGCCTATTCATTTCAGTCCCTTGTTGTGGTTGCGCAGCGATTTCACCCTGTGGCGGCAATGGTGGTATTGGATGTTGTTAGCTTTGCCTTTAGCCGGGATTTGGTTCTGGCGGCGCCAACAGCGAAAACTGGCTCTGCTTCGGGCCGATGAGGTATTATGGAAAAATAAACAGGCGAACCGGATTGCCCGCAAACGCCTGGCACAAGCTGGTGAACTCCTGCGCCAGCATCAGGAAAAAGCTTTTTATCAAGAAACCTCCCAGGCCCTCTGGGGGTATCTGAGCCATAAATGCAATATCCCGTTTGCGGCGTTGAGTCGGGAAAAAGTCAGGGAAGCCTTGTTGCACATGTCTGTCCAACCCGAACAAGTAGAATCACTATTTCAACTGCTGGATCATTGTGAACAGGCATTGTATGCTCCTGCGGCTTCCAGCGGCGACATGGAAAAGGTGTATCAACAAGCTATGCAATGGATTTCTTCTTTGGAAAGCCAATTAAACAAATAGGATGGTGAAACAGAAGATTACGGGACTTTGGGTGCGCATGAGCTGGATAATGGTTGCATGGCTTATGGGGGCAAACATGGTTGCCTATGCGGCGGCAAATGCTGAGCTGGCACGTTTCACGCAAGCCAATGCATATTTTCAGCAAAAAAAATACGACAGCGCCTTACACCTTTATCAGGCTTGTATAGCCGCAGGAATTCTTTCTCCGGATGTGTATTACAATGCCGGATGTGCTGCTTTTGAATCCCGGCAAATAGGCCAGGCTGTATATTATTTCAAAAAAGCCTTGTTGCTGGCTCAGGAAAAAGGCTTGCCCACAAAAGATATTGAACATAACCTGCATGTGGCCGAGCAACAGATTAAAGA
>JADGHY010000253.1 GCA_019683625.1 Thermoflavifilum sp.
TGATTGAGTTGGAACAAAAGATGAGATAGAGCAGGGAAGCGCCAAAAAATAAAAAAGCTCCGAACGAAAACCGCATTCGGAGCATCCTGTACAACGGAACGATTTACATGGCCCAGGCATGTTGCCCCGGCTTTAGGGGAATACACCCCTCGTATTTACCCGGGATAGGCACATACACTAAATCTTTGGTGGCACCCGGTTCAGAAGTAAAATAGCCCAATAAGGTAAGTTCTTTACAGGTGCGATAAAAATAAGGGATTGCATCATCGGAGTCCTGTGGTGTTTGTTGGCCAAAAACCCGTTGTTCTACGGCAGTGAGATAGGTTTTTTGTTGATCGGGTGCACAATCAGCAAATAGTTTCCCTTGTTGGGTTTCGCATTGCTGGTTAAAAGCGTTTAAGCCCTCCAGGAATTTTTGGCGTTGATCATCAGGATAACACTCGTTCACCATCATCACTACGAAGTCGGGCACGCCGGCATCCAGGGCGCCTGGGGTGTTGGTGCGGGGCAGGATCAGATCGGCCAGGGCGGTGATGGTTTTTTTGTGGGTATCGGTGAAATGATCGGTAACCTGCTCGGGAGTATGGTGGCAGCTATCGAGTACGATGCTGAGGGTGCCGGCAGAAAGGGCACCGCCCATTAACAAGGCCACCTGGCGAATAGCATCACGGCGATTCATGGTCTTTCGTTTTTATGATCAGCAATCAAATATTTCCTTTTTTCAATTCTTTCACGGCATAGTCGGCAGCACGTGCGGTGAGTGCCATATAGGTCAGCGAGGGGTTCTGGCAAGCCGAGGAGGCCATGCATGCACCATCGGTGATGAACACATTTTTCACGTCGTGCATCTGGTTAAAGGCGTTCAGCACCGAGGTTTTCGGATCACGACCCATGCGGGCGGTGCCCATTTCATGAATGGCCATGCCTGGCCAGGAGCCCGCGTCAAAGGTTTTCACGTTTTTGCAACCAGCGGCTTCGAGCATTTCAGCGGCATCGTTCATCATGTCCTGACGCATTTTTTTCTCATTTTCCCGGAATGCACAATCAATGTTCAACACCGGTAGTCCCCATTTATCTTTTTTGCTATAGTCCAGCGTCACTTTGTTTTCGTAGTAGGGAAGGGTTTCCCCGAAACCACCCAGCCCCATAGTCCAGATGCCGGGTCGGGAGATTTCTTCCTTGAAATCCGCACCAAATCCCATTTCGGCCACGCCTCGTTGCCAGTTTTCCCGACTGGCGCCACCTTGGTAGCCAAACCCCCGGATATAATCGCGCTTTTCCTTGCCAATATTGCGGAAGCGTGGGATATAAATGCCGTTGGCCCGGCGGCCGAAATAATATTGGTCTTCAAATCCCTCCATTTCGCCGGAGGCTCCGCAGCGGAAGTGATGGTCCATCAGGTTATGCCCCACCTGTCCGCTGCTGTTGCCCAATCCATTGGGAAAGGCGTCGGAGGTGGAATGCAGCAAAATCCAGGTGGTGCCAAGCGTAGAAGCATTCAGGAAAATGATCCGGGCATAAAATTCATAGGTCTGCAGGGTTTCGGCATCCAGCACGCGCACGCCTGTCGCCCGTTTTTTGTCTTTGTCGTACAGGACTTCGGTGACAATGGAGTAAGGCCTGAGGGTGAGGTTTCCCGTAGCCATGGCTGCGGGCAGGGTGGCCGATTGGGTGCTGAAGTAGGCCCCATAAGGGCAACCGCGGCTGCATAAATTGCGGTATTGGCAATTGCTTCGGCCATTATGGGGTACGGTAAGGTTGGCACATCGGCCAATGATCATGCGTCGCGGGGTGTTTTTATATTTTTCATTGATCCGTTGGGCCACAACCTTTTCCACACAATTCATCTCCATCGGAGGCAAAAATTTCCCGTCTGGCAGTTGGGGTAAGCCGTCGCGGTTGCCGCTGATGCCTGCAAAGGCCTCTACGTAATCATACCAGGGGGCTATATCTTTGTAGCGAATAGGCCAGTCCACCCCGATGCCGTCGCGCAGGTTAGCTTCAAAATCCAGGTCGCTCCAGCGGTAACTTTGGCGTCCCCACATCAGCGAGCGGCCCCCCACATGGTAACCCCGGAACCAATCAAACCGTTTGGTTTCGATGTAGGGATTTTCCAGGTCATTCACCCAAAAGTCGGGATTAAATTCGCTATAGGGGTAATCGCGCGACTGCACAGGATGGGTGCGGCGCATTTCGTTGGTAAGGCGGCCGCGATGCTTAAATTCCCAGGGCGCTTTCATGGCCGTGGTATAGTCTTTCACATGTTCAATATTGCGGCCCCGCTCCAGCAGGAGGGTTTTTAGCCCCTTTTCGGTGAGCTCTTTAGCAGCCCATCCGCCACTGATGCCACTGCCCACCACAATGGCATCATAAGTGTTTTGCTTTACGGCTTCGGTGTTCAGGTTCATATGCACATTGGTTTTGGATAATAAGAAGTCTGGTTTTATACATCACAAATCTGAATGCATTTGCGGAGTGCGGCTAATTTTCCCGCAGCATCATGAGCCGTGGGCACAAATTCCTGAGCCACATGTCCCTGAAAGCCGGTTTCGACGATGGTACGCATGATAGCGGGATAATAAAGCTCCTGGGTTTCGTCAATTTCATGCCGGCCAGGTACGCCACCGGTATGATAATGCGCGATATAATTGTGGTTTTCCCGAATGGTGCGAATGATATCACCCTCCATGATTTGCATATGATAAATATCAAACAGCAGCTTAAAATATTCAGAATTCAGGCGCTTGCACAATTCCACACCCCAGGCCGTATGATCGCACATATAGTCATGATGATCTACTTTGCTGTTCAGCAATTCCATCACCAGGGTAACTTTGTATTTTTCGGCAAGGGGCAGAATCCGTTGCAGGCCTTTCACACAATGTTGTAAACCCGTTTCATCGTCCATGCCGTTCCGATTTCCCGAAAAGCAAATCACCTGTTTGAATCCATATTTGGCAATGATGGGAATATTTTCTGCATAGCGGCTAACCAGTTGATCATGCAGATCGGGATTATTCCATCCATTCGGGATACCCAGGTCACCTCCGTAGCACATGCTCACTTCCAGGCCGTATTTTTTTGCGGTATCGAATTGATGGGGTTGTAGCAAATCAATAGCGCCTAGCCCCATGCGTTGAAGGGCAGCACAGAAATCGTCCAAGGGAATATTTTGATAACACCAATAACAAGCCGAATGATGAATATTGCCTTTCCAGGCTGAGGAATTGTTTTCCAGGCTAAACTTTGATGAGAGAATTTGGGTAGCAGAAGGAGCCATTATACAGGCCGAACCCAGCATAAGGGTTTTTAATGCATCTCTTCGGGTAGTGGGTGTATGCA
>JADGHY010000254.1 GCA_019683625.1 Thermoflavifilum sp.
AAATACAGCTTATAACTATCAAAACACTGTACAGATTAATAACGTATCGCCAGATCAAGACGGAAGAATAGTAGTAAAAATGTTTTATAAGTCGTCTTCTCGGTTTGGTGTACTTGGAGCTATGGTGATTCAAGCTTATGATGATTATGATGATAATGGTCAGCTAAAGGCTACCCAACCCGGAAGCCCGTATATGTATCTTAAGATGGCTAATTCCATCCTAAATGCAGACCAGCAGGAAGCTGTAGCCTACCCCAATCCGTTCCATAGTGTGATCCACGTGGGTATTCCGGTGCAGAAATCCGGAGATGATTATCAGATCCGCCTGCTGGATATGGGAGGACAGGTAATCTTTACCCAACGGCTGGGCACTTTACCCTCAGGATGGAACGACATTCGTCTCGACCTATCCCGTCAACAGTTGTCTGACGGCATGTATCTGCTCAATATTCAGTCACACTCCGGACAACATGATCAAACCCTGAAACTCATCCGGAGATAAACTGAAACCTAAATCCGGTTCTCCTTCCGCGGAGGACCGGATTTTTATTATCTTACATACCAAAGAAATCCTGTTATGGATATCGTGTATTTCATTCAGGCAGTGTGGAAACGGAAATGGCTGATTATCACCATATTCCTCGTAGCCGTGATTGCAGCCTATTTTTTTACCCTCCACGAAAAAAAACAGTATTTCTCCAAAGCAGAAATCGCCACAGGGTTTACCATGAATGATCAGGTGCGATTAAACAATGACCAGGGATTCGATATTTACACCATTAACCTCAAGTTTGATAACGTCATCAAAACATTCACCTCCCCCCAGGTGATCAGCCTGCTTTCTTATACCCTGATCCTTCACGATCTCGATAAATCCCAAACACCTTTCAGAACGCCGGATCAACAACAGCTAAATAACCTATTTTCCAGGATTTCACCAGAAGATGTACAAAAAATCTTCAGCCAGAAATTACAGCAAATGAAGATGCTCTCTTCTTTCGACACCACCGAAAGGAAACTGATTGAATTGCTGAAAATATATGGCTATGACGAAGAATCATTGCTCAAAAATATTCAGGTATATCGACTGGAACAAACCGATTATATTGATATTGATTGCACAACCGAAAACCCGCTGCTCTCGGCATACATCGTCAATTCGCTGTGCAGGGAATTTAATCGTTTTTACACAAGCTATCTGGTACAGCGTTCTGCCGAAAACATCCAGTTGCTGGATACCTTAATTGCACAAAAAAAGGCATTTTTAGATTCTCAGCAAAACAGGTTAAATAATGTGCTTCGAGGTGGAGATGCAGCAGTAGCCGAAGCAAACATTTCGCTGATTCAAGATTACCAAACCAAGTTGCAACAAAAACAAAGTGATTATAATAATGCCCAAATCGCCCTAAAGGAAGTGCAACGACAGCTTGCTCAATATGACCAGTTGCAGAAGACTATTTTTGAAAATAATACCGCCATCATCCAACTAAATAAACAAATCAGTGACCTGCAAACCCAATATGATAACAACCCTTCGCCGGATCTGGCAAACAGGATTTCATCGCTGCGCAAGCAGCTCCAGGACAGGCTTGCCCAAAATTCCCAAAACTCATTGAGCGACCTGCCCCCGAAAGCCACCTTAATCCAGAAAGCATCCGACCTGCAGGTGGAGATTCAATCTGATCAGGCAGATATTGAAGATCTTCAAAATGCTATCCGAAGCCTATCGGCAAACATTCGATCATCGGCCAGCCGAAGTGTTATCATCGATGCTCTGCAAAAAGAAGTAGATCGGGCAAGGGCCGACTATCTGAATGCTCAGGAAAAATACAACAATGCTGTCAACCAACCTGCGCAGGATGCCGGTTTCAAACAAATCTTAGTGGGACAACCGGCCGTGAATCCACTCCCTTCCCATCGGTTTATCATCATGGGACTGTCCGGGTTTACAGCCATGTTTCTTACTATTTTTCTCATCGTATTTTTTGAATATATTGATCTTTCTGTAAAAACACCCTCCTTCTTCATCAAACAAACCGGATTGCCTATCCTCAGTCCAGTAAATAGAGTAAATCTGAAGAAAAACAGGATCTGGGACTTGCTTTCCATGGCATCACCCAAGCATGAAAAACGCCAAAACACCATCCGGGAACTTATCCGCAAGATCAGACACCAAATTGAAAAATCCGGAAACCGGATCATCCTGTTTACCAGCACAGAACCGCAACAGGGCAAAACTACTCTGATCCAGGCTCTTGCTTATAGCTTTAGCTTAAGCAAAAAAAAGTACTGATGATTGACACGAATTTCTGCAACAACGATCTCACCGTCATGACCGGAGCAAGACCAACCCTTGAATCATTTTCTACCCAAAATATAAGACTCACCCATGAAGAAGTAGAACATATTGTTACCCATACTTCTGTCCCCGGAGTAGATGTGATAGGTTGCGAAGGGGGCGACTATACCCCTAAGGAGATTCTTCCCGAAGGAAATGTCCTGGAACATCTGAGGGATTTACTCGATTGGTATGACTACATATTTTTAGAAGCTGCTCCTATGAATGAATACACTGATACCAAAGAAATGATAGATTATGTTGACGGCGTAATCGCTATTTTCTCTTCTGAAACCGTGATTAAACAAGATGATATGGAGAGCATAAATTATCTGAAGAGTCTGAATGGGAAGTTCAATGGTGCTATCCTCAATAAAGTTGAATTCGAAAATTTAGATCGCTAAATGCCCAAAAAAGGAATAAGCTACTGGATTGAATATTTTTTCAACACGTCAAATGCCACCCAAAGCAGGCTGGCATGGGTGGATTATGCCAAAGGCATTGCACTTATCCTAGTGGCATACAGGCATATCCTGATAGGCTTCGAAAGGGCAGGATTGCCGATCCACATCATGTTATTAAAAGCTAATGAAATGTTCTTCAGCTTCCGAATGCCTTTGTTTTTTATCCTATCCGGTGTATTCATTACCAGAAGCCTGGAGAAAAGGGGGTGGTTAGAACTGATAAAAATTAAATGGCAAACGTTGTTATATCCTTATTTATTATGGTGCATCATTCAAATCACCCTCCAAATCACTTTTTCAGAATATACCAACTCTGATCGTACGCTGCATGACTATGCTTATATTCTCACAAACCCAGATGCCTTGGATCAACTGTGGTACCTCTTTGCATTATTTAATGTTTCTGTATTGTACATCCTTTTAAAAGCCATTGGCAAAGTTTCTCCCATCATCCAATTGGGCATAGGGATATTATTTTATTATCTATCCACCATTTTTAATAAGGGGCGTATACTTGTG
>JADGHY010000255.1 GCA_019683625.1 Thermoflavifilum sp.
GCCATTTGTTGGCACGTTCCACCTTTTCCCCGCACCTGACCATTGCTTATAAGGACATGACGCCCGAACAATTTGAACGGGCCTGGCCCGATTTTGAACACCGCCCATTCGAGGCCAGTTTTGATGTCAACCACTTTTATTTTCTCCGGCATGATGGCAGAGGATGGGAAATTCTGGAAGAATTTCTGATTGGTTCGGATGAGCAGGAAGTGCAATCGCTATAGATTATTACGTGGGAATTCTTCAAATAGTTTATAAAGGAAAGGGCTGATCTGGTTGGATCAGCCCTTTCAGTAACATAGTGTGAGGTTAACTTATCTCCGGCTGTATACTTTGGCAAGCAAGCGAAGAATTTCCAGGTAGAGCCAGATTATGGTAACCATGAGTCCGAAGGCGCCATACCATTCCATGTATTTGGGCGCTCCCATACGGGCTCCGGTAAATATCATATCGAAATCCATGACCAGGTTCAACGCAGCAATGCCCACTACAACCAAGGAGAATACGATGCCTGCGGTAGTGGACTGGTGGATAAAGGGAATATCCACATGGAACCAGTGGAGGATCAGGGTGGCCAGGTAAAACAGGGCAATGCCGCCGGTGGCAGCAAAAACTATCATGCGGAATTGCTGGGTTACTTTAATAAGCCCTGTTGCATAGAGCAGGTACATGGCCAGCGCTACTCCAAAGGTGAGCAACACGGCCTGCATCACAAAATAAGGTGCCACGCTGGCCATGGCAGCGTTAAACATGGCCGAGACGGCACCCAGAAAAAGACCTTCCAGCAAGCCATAGGCAGGTGCCAGATAAGGTGCCCAGTTTTGTTTGAAAATGATGACCAGAGCCGTGATGAAGCCTCCGATAGCCCCGCCTGCAACCCAACCACCCAGCGGTGCTCCCTTGTAAGCCAGATTCCAGGTAAACAAAGCAGCCGCCAGCATCATGGCCAGCATAAACAGGAATTTGTTCATCGTGCCCCGTACCGTCATCACCTCGGCGCCCGCTACGGGAATAGCCGACTCAAAGGCTTTTTCCTGCAAAGCCGGGTTGCTGGTCTTAAACAAATTAGCCATCATCCACTTGTTTAGGCTAACAAATATACAAATTTCAGTTTCCTGTGCGTAAGATTTTTCCTGTTTAAGCTTTGTAAAAAAGTAAAGAAGTTCTCTGCTAATTCTATAGAGAGTTTTAATTTTGTCCGCCTTTCTACAAGGCAACAAAAACACAATATTTATCGTTTGTAAATCGCATCTTAACTCATGTTATGTCTGCACAAACTACCGTTCAGCAATTAACCGATGTGGTCATCAAATTTGCTGGTGACAGTGGAGATGGCATGCAGCTTACGGGCATGCAATTCACCAACAACACCGCCCTGTTGGGAGTGGATTTATCCACCTTTCCGGATTACCCGGCCGAAATTCGTGCACCTCAGGGCACGTTGCCCGGTGTGAGTGGTTTTCAGCTGCATTTTTCCTCGAATCCGGTATATACCCCCGGCGATAGTTGTGATGTGCTTGTGGCCATGAATGCTGCAGCCTTAAAAGCCAATTTAAAAAGCCTGAAAAAAGGGGGCATCATCATCGCCAACACCGACGGGTTCGACGCTAAAAACCTTCGCCTGGCCAACTATCCTGAAGGGGTAAACCCCCTCACCGATGGCTCCTTGGATGGATATATTGTGTATGAAATAGACATCACCAAGCTCACCCGTGAGGCCTTGAAAGATGTGGATCTGGGCATGAAGGAAAAAGACAGGGCCAAGAATATGTTTGTCCTTGGATTCCTGTACTGGCTTTACGATCGCAACATGGAGAGCACCATCCATTTTCTTCAGGAAAAATTTGGCAAAAAGCCCTTGATCCTGGAGAGCAATCTTAAGGCCTTGCATGCAGGATACAATTACGGAGATACCACAGAGGCCTTCACCACCCGCTATAAGGTGGATCGGGCAAAGATGCCTCCGGGTACCTATCGCAGCATTACCGGAAATCAGGCGCTGGCTTTTGGCTTGATTGCCGCCTCTCAAAAATCAGGTCTGCCGCTGTTTTTAGGTTCCTATCCCATTACGCCGGCCTCAGATATTTTGCATGAGCTCAGCAAGCATAAGAATTTTGGGGTGCGTACTTTTCAGGCTGAGGATGAGATTGCCGGCATCAGCTCGGCTATCGGAGCCTCTTATGGGGGATGTATGGGGGTGACCACTACTTCGGGCCCGGGGATGGCTTTGAAGACAGAAGCCATGGGGCTGGCAGTGATGTTGGAAATCCCCTTACTCATCATCGACATTCAGCGGGGTGGCCCTTCAACCGGATTGCCTACTAAAACAGAACAGTCTGATCTGTTGCAGGCCTATTATGGCCGCAATGGGGAATGCCCTATGCCTGTGCTGGCGGCAGCAACGCCGTCAGACTGCTTTTCGGCCGTATATGAAGCCTTTCGGATTGCTGTGCAACACATGACGCCGGTGATTTTCCTCAGCGATGGATATATTGCCAACGGTGCAGAGCCCTGGCGTTTCCCGAAAGCCGCAGACTTGCCTCCTATTGAGGTAAAATTCAAGACATCCCTGGATGCAGGCGAAGATAAGTTTATGCCCTATCAACGCGATGAACGTTGGGTGCGTCCATGGGCTGTGCCGGGAACACCCGGATTGGAACATCGCATCGGCGGACTGGAAAAGCAGCATATCACCGGCAATGTGAGCTATGATCCCGACAATCATCAACTGATGGTAAAAATCCGCCAAGCCAAAGTGGATGCTATTGCCGACTATATTCCGTTGCAACAGATTGACAGTGGCCCGGAATCCGGCGACCTGCTGGTACTCGGCTGGGGCTCCACCTATGGCGCCATCAAAGGTGCAGTGAAATCCCTGCAACAACAAGGCTATGCCGTGGCCCATGCGCACCTCCGCTACCTGCGCCCCTTTCCTAAAAACCTGGGTGAAATCCTGAAACGATATAAACAAGTGTTGATTCCCGAAATCAATAATGGCCAATTGATCAAAATTATTCGCGATCAATTCTTGATTGATGCCAAAGGCTATCATAAAATCATGGGCGTACCCATTACCAAATCTGAATTAGAAGAACACATGAAATCATTGCTGAAGTAATTTCAAATACCACTATTCCACTTTTATCCTAAGCCGCCTAATGACAGGCGGCTTTTTATTTGCATCATCAACCATGTACACAAATATTCCTTCTGCAATCATTCTTTGCTTGCATGAAAATGGTTCCCGGCCCGACAGATTTGATATTCCATGTTGATTTAGATAGATTTGCAAAAAGAGATTATCCTGTATTGCAT
>JADGHY010000256.1 GCA_019683625.1 Thermoflavifilum sp.
AAATCGGGTTTCGTGTTTACCCGATGTGGTTAAGCAATTGATTCAGCTCAAGCAGGAAGTATGGATTGAAGCAGGGGCGGGAGAACGGGCGTATGCGGCTGATGGGGATTATGAGGCGGTGGGTGCGCATGTTGCGCAACAGCAGGAGGTATTGCAGCGTGCCGATCTGCTATGCAGGATGCATTTTCCCGAGGATGATGGATGGATGGCCATGGCGCGGGAAAAGACGACATGGGTAGGGATGTATCAGCCCCTGTATCATGTTGCGGAGATGCAGAAAATGGCTAGCCGGGGCATGACTGTGTGCAGCCTTGACGCTATTCCCCGGACCACGCGGGCACAAAGCATGGATGTGTTGAGCTCACAGGCCAATATTGCAGGCTATAAGGCAGTGATTCTGGCGGCTGCGCATTACCCGCATTATTTTCCCATGTTGATGACGGCTGCAGGCAGCATTCAGCCAGCAAAGGTGGTGGTGTTGGGTGCCGGTGTAGCGGGCCTGCAAGCCATTGCTACTGCACGGCGACTGGGTGCGGTGGTTGAGGCCTTCGATACCCGACCCGTGGTGAAAGAAGAAGTGATGAGCCTGGGCGCCAAGTTCATCGAAGTAGAAGGTGCTGCCGATCCTTCCGCTGCCGGAGGCTATGCCGTAGAACAATCGGCTGAATATCAGCGCAGGCAAAAAGAAAAAATTGCGGCAACCATCGCCAAAGCCGATATTGTGATCACCACAGCGCAAATACCTGGCAAAAGAGCGCCCCTGCTGGTTACCAAAGAAATGGTGGAAAGCATGCGTGCTGGCTCGGTGATTGTGGATCTGGCCGCATCAACAGGCGGAAACACGGAGCTGACACGTGACGGAGAAACTATTGTCCATCGGGGTGTGACCATCATCGGAAATTCTAACTTGCCCTCCACAGTGCCCGCAGATGCCAGCAAATTGTATGGCCGCAACCTCTTGCATTTTCTGCAATTGCTGATCAATAAAGAAGGGCAGCTGCAGTTCAATTTTGATGATGATATTATATCGGCTGCTTGTGTGGTGCATGAAGGTAAAATCCGTGATGCACGCATCTTGCAAAGCCTGCAACAAGTCTGATATTATTTATCCATCTAAAGTTTCAACGCATGATGAGTCTTCTGCAATTTTTGCACAATCATCTGGAAATGGCCTACATCGTGGTGCTTTCCATTTTTTTAGGCGTGGAGGTTATTTCTCGTGTACCATCTGTGTTGCACACGCCGCTAATGAGTGGAGCGAATGCCATTCATGGTGTGGTGATCATTGGTGCGATTATCGTGATGGGGCAGGCAAGCCCTGATAACTATTTTGCACTGATCATCGGCTTTCTGGCAGTGATCGTGGGCACTTTAAATGTGGTAGGAGGTTTTGTGGTTACCGACCGTATGCTGGAGATGTTTCGTAACCGGAAGAAAAAAGAGGCATAAACATATTCCGTTAAACCAATTCGTTTCACATGATGGGTGTTGCCATTCTATCGTTATGTTATTTAATCGGTTCTGTTACTTTTATTGTGGGTTTGAAAATGCTTTCACACCCCCGCACGGCCCGAAATGGCAATCTGGTAGCGGCTGCAGGCATGGGCATTGCCATTATAGGCACAATATTTTTATATCGGACAGATGAAGGGCTTCCTTTGCATAATTATGGATGGATTTTTTCGGGCCTTATCATTGGCGGCATCATGGGCACGGTGCTGGCCCGAAAAGTGAAGATGACAGCCATGCCTGAAATGGTGAGTTTATTCAATGGCATGGGCGGACTTTGTGCGGCCTTGATTTCTGTAAATGAATTTGATCATCTGCTTCATGTTAATCCATTGTTGCTTGTAGCCACTGCACTCATTTCCGGTAACAACCTCATTTTGCATGTATTTATCATTTTGGCAGGGTTGATTATTGGGAGTATATCTTTTGCCGGCAGCATGATTGCGTTGGGAAAATTGGCCGGAAAAATTGGCGTGTGGCGTTTTCAGGGGCAACAGGCGCTTAACATTGCCGTATTAGTTATCACATTGTTACTGGCCATTGGTTTATTGACCAACGATAGATTCTTCAATGGCTGGGTGTTTGGGCTCATCATGCTATTAGCCTTGTTGTATGGCATTTTATTCGTGATGCCCATTGGTGGGGCCGATATGCCGGTGGTAATTTCTGTGTTAAACTCGTGTACAGGCATTGCTGCTGCGTGCGGAGGTTTCCTTTACGATAATCAGGTGATGCTTACCGGAGGTATTCTGGTGGGCTCTGCCGGTGCTATCCTCACGGTGTTGATGTGTAAAGCCATGAATCGTTCGTTAAAGAATGTGTTGTTGGGATCATTTGGTGGCACCAAGGCCGGGAAGGCTGCACAAGCACAGCAGAGTTATAAAGAAATTACGGTAAGCGATGCGGCTGTGGTACTAGCTTATGCCAAAAAGGTGATGATCGTGCCGGGATACGGACTGGCTGTGGCGCAGGCCCAACACACCTGCCATGAACTGGAAAAGCTATTGGAAGAACGGGGTGTGGAAGTGAAATATGCCATTCATCCTGTAGCGGGTCGCATGCCCGGGCACATGAATGTGTTGCTGGCTGAAGCCGATGTATCTTATGAAAAACTATTGGAAATGGAACAGGCCAACAGCGAATTTGAAACCACAGATGCCGTGTTGGTGCTCGGCGCTAATGACGTGGTGAACCCCGCCGCTAAGGAAGATCCCGGAAGTCCTATTTATGGCATGCCCGTACTCGAGGTGGAAAAGGCCGGTACCATCATCGTCAACAAACGCAGCATGAAACCCGGTTATGCCGGCATTGAAAATATGTTGTTCTATCGCCCCAAAACTGCCATGCTTTTCGGTGACGCGAAGCAGGTGCTACAGCAATTGATCCAGGCCATCAAAGAATTATAGCAATGATATCATAAGCATCTTTGCATTTAGCTAAACCTATTTCAGGATCATTATTTTCTTTCTCCTTCCGCATAGCATTTGCATTTTTCAAAAACTTCTTAATTTAGGCTTAAATATTAAAGAACAATTTGCCTGAAGGCATTTGTTCTTAATATTAACCCATAACCCATACCCGCTACCATGGCATGTTCGGCACATATCTTATCCTTGTGGCAACGAATGTGTGACCAGGAAGAAGATAAGGCTTATCGGTTGATATTTGATTATTATTATGATAGGCTTTTGCGTTTTGCTATATCTTATGTATCGGTAAAAGAAGAAGCAGAGGAAATTGTGTTGGATGTGTTTTTAAATGTGTGGATG
>JADGHY010000257.1 GCA_019683625.1 Thermoflavifilum sp.
CAACTATATGCTGCATCCCAATTATGTTATCCTGATGAGTTTTGATCTGGAGGAATTTGATTTACCTTTGGAATATGGCATTGGCATAGCCTTAGCAGATCAGATTGCCATCAGCGAGGAAGGCCTTTATCAACTGCTGGACATATTAGATCGTTTTCAGGTAAAAGCCACTTTTTACACTACCGTGCGCTTTGCGGTTCATGCACCCGGGGCTGTAAACTTATTGCTACAAAAAGGGCATGAATTAGCTTCGCATGGATTGCATCATGGTGAGACATCGGCAGACGATATTATTTTATCTCGGGAAAAATTAGCTTCGCTGTTTCAGACACCTATTCATGGTTTCCGGATGCCCAGAATGAAGCTCCCTTCCAATGCTATTCTCCGAAGAGCAGGATACCGGTATCATTCTTCCCTGCATCCCACCTGGATTCCGGGACGATATAATCATTTGCGTGCTCCACGAGGCTTGCAATTTGATGATGCGCTGATACATATTCCTCCTTCGGTATCTCCTCATTTGCGTATTCCTTTGTTCTGGCTTGCCTTTCATCACCTGCCTTTTAAGGGGTATACCCGGCTATGCCGGCAAACGATGCAACACGACGGATATTTGCATCTGTATTTTCACCCCTGGGAATGGGCATCCTGGCCAGCCCGATTGAAAAAGCGTTTGCCCTGGTATTTGCAGATAAAAAATGGCGCCCCCATGCAAAAAAAATTTGAGCAATGGATTCAGGAAATGCTGATGCAACCGGTACAATGGACAACTACTTATACCTGGTTGCATACACAATTTGCAAGCAGGGAGCGGACATCATGAAGTGGTTTTTTCTTCTTTTTCGAGCAGGATCTTGGTCATCCCATGATAATGATGTTGAAGCTCGTGCACAGTGAGCTCATGTTCAATTTCGCGGGTATGTTCACCATGGCAAGACAACAGGCAATGGGCGCGGTTTTGCCTGTCGGGATATCGGATCACGAAAGGACCTTTTACATAAGCTATGCCACGGGGGCCGGCAAGCTCGGGGTTTTCCTGTTTTTCAAATCCGAAAGAAAACAGTTGTGCTTCTGTGAGGGGGATGGGATCAATTTCTTCGGGCGCATACCAATATAAATTGTCTTCAAAAGTGCGCACACACACCTGCCCTTCGGCCAGCTCTTCTACCTGGCCTTCGAGCCGGTTGTTTTCCACTTCCACATATACCCAATCCCCGATCTGGAGGTCTTTGTACGGGATCATAGCAAATGGATTTTAAGCTAATGAAATATCGAAAAAATATATGGAATCTGCAACCCTGGGGGTAAAGTTTTGCATTTTGGTAAATCGGCCGCGGAGGGATCACCGATAAGTTCTGCTAGGCATGGCCTGAAAAATGAAGCCGATCGGGAGCCTGGAATCCGCTCAGCGTGGCGGGTTTTGCGTCAAGTAAATGGGCTCATTATCCGGCAATCGCGTTTAGCCTGGCTTGCGGGATATAAGGCTGCGAATTATGCCATTCTGTCTGTTCTCCGGATGAAATTTGGAAAAATGGTCGGCGGCTTTCGAGGTTTTGTTATCTTTGCCCTCACGATTCCCATTTATCCTGAAATATTGATCTATGAACGAGACCATCACACAAGGGCGTATTGCCGAGCTGTTAGGCGATCAGGCCGAGTACTTGCTCAATCATGTTTGCAAGACGATTGATGCTTCGCAATTAACGCTTCCGGGGCCCGACTATCTGGACAAGGTTTGGTTGAATTCCAACCGCAATAATCAGGTATTGCGCAGCCTGCAGGCTATTTTTCAACACGGCCGGCTGGCAGGCACGGGATATATTTCCATTTTTCCTGTTGATCAGGGTGTGGAACACAGCGCAGGGTCTGCATTTGCGCCTAATCCCATTTATTTTGATCCGGAAAATATCATTCGGCTGGCCATAGAAGGAGGCTGCAATGCAGTAGCCTCTACCTTCGGGGTCTTGGGCATTATGTCCCGAAAATATGCCCATAAGATTCCTTTTATCGTAAAAATCAACCATAATGAATTCCTGAGTTATCCGAACCGCTATGATCAAACCCTGTTTGGCACGGTAAAAAGTGCCTGGAACATGGGTGCTGTAGCTGTTGGTGCAACGGTATATTGGGGTTCTGCCGAAAGCAATCGCCAGCTCAAAGAAATTGCCGAAGCCTTTGAATTGGCGCACGAGCTGGGCATGGCCACGATCCTTTGGTGTTACACGCGCAACAGCGCTTTTAAGGTGAACAATGTGGATTATCATACCTCAGCCGATTTCACCGGACAGGCTAATCATCTGGGCGTAACCATTCAGGCCGATATCATCAAACAAAAATTGCCCACCAACAACGGAGGATACTTGGCCACCAAACATGGCAAAACCAGCCCACTAGTCTATGAAAAGTTAACCACCGATCATCCTATTGATCTTTGCCGGTACCAGGTACTGAACTGCTACAGCGGCCGGATAGGACTTATCAATTCGGGTGGGGAATCCAAAGGCCAGTCTGACCTGGCAGAAGCCATTGCCACCGCTGTGATTAACAAACGAGCCGGGGGCATGGGACTGATTTTGGGAAGGAAGGCGTTTCAGCGCCCCTTCAAGGAAGGCGTGCAATTGCTCCATGCCACACAGGATGTGTACCTGGATAAATCCATCACCATTGCCTGAACCCCATCCTGCCGGGCCTGCCTGCCTATTGGGATAGATGAGCAAGCAAGCTGCCGGCCTTATCTTTGCACCCCCAGCACCATGCTGGAATCCTAAATTCGTGCACTATGGCAAAATGGTTTCAACGGATCAAAAAGGGGATTGAGACATCTACCAGTGAAAAAAAGGAACCTCCTGACGGCCTTTGGACCAAATGCCCCAAATGCAAAAAGCTTATCCTCACCAAAGATCTGCGGGAAAACAATTTTGTATGCGATAAATGCAATTATCATTTTCGCATCAATTCAGCAGAATATTTTCAGATTTTGTTCGATGAAGACCAATCCCATGAATTGTTTGGAAATATCTATCCCGTCGATATTTTAGGATTTAAAGACATCAAAACCTATGAAGAACGGCTGCAGGAGGCCCAGAAAAAAACGGGGCTGGCCGATGCCATTCGCGTAGGTGTGGGTAAGGTGAATGGCTTCGATCTGGTGGTGGCCTGTATGGACTTCGATTTTATTGGTGGTTCCATGGGTTCTGTGGTAGGCGAAAAAATAGCTCGTTCGGTAGATTATTGTGTTGCACATCATGTTCCTCTGCTCATTATTTCTA
>JADGHY010000258.1 GCA_019683625.1 Thermoflavifilum sp.
ATGTAGTGCTTTGTGAATACTTCAGCTTGTATCATGATCCATCCGCTTCTTCGCAAAGCTGGACGAGCAGCGCATTATACCTGAATTATACCTTCACGCCTGCTTTTGCGCTTGCCTTAAGATCGGAATATTTTACTGATCATGATGGCATCATTGTGTTTACGGATGCAGATCCGGTAACCTATTCCGGGGGAGCAAATATTTTTTCGCTTACGCTTTCGGCAAATCTGCATTTGGGCCAGCTTACCGTGATTCCGGAATTTAGGATGGATCAGGCCGATCGTTTCATTTTTAATAAGCCGAACAACAGTCCCGCAAAAGGGTCAACCAGGGTATTGTTGGGAGCGTATTATGCATTTTAATCAGGAATTGGATTTCAGCAAACGATTGATCAGGGATATGAATTCCTGTTTGGTTTGGTTATAATAGATTCCGGTACCTGGTCCTGCAAATCCGGTATGAATGTATCGGATGCGGCCCGACTTATCGATAAATAAAGTGGTAGGGAATGCCTGGAAATGCTGAATGTTGGGAAGTGTTTTGGAAATCATATCCGGATCATCATAAGTTACGCCCGTAATAAGCATGGGGTAAGCCACCTGAAATCTTTTCTGGAAGCTCATCACGGCTTTTCGGGCCTGTTCAAAATCGGCAGAGCGTTCATAGGCCAGGGAAATGATGGCCAGTCCGCTATAGCGGTATTGTTCATACAGGGAACTTAAGAAGGCCGTTTCATCCATGCAGTTCGGGCACCAGGATCCCATGATTTCCACAATAACCACTTTTCCCCGAAAATCATGCAAGGCCACGGTGTCGCCATTTAAATCCGGAAAAGCAAAATCCAGCAATTCTTTTCCCGGAATCACCGTGGTTAATGATAATGCATTGGGCAAATGGGCGGTAGAATCCTTATGTGCCCACCAGCGGGCATAGCCGGCATAACCCGAATAAAATTGTCCGCCATCGATAGTGCTGTCGTTGGCAATATGAGCAATATACAAGTAAAGATGGCTGCCATCGAATGTGGAAAGCTTCAGGGTATCTCCATCCACTACTCCGGCCAGATAACGATCATCGCCATCGCTATGCATGAAAGTACCATAGAGGGTATCCCCTTCCTGGTGAAATAAACCCACGGCGAAAGAGGTATCCTTTCTGCCCGCACGGGTGTAATAGGTAGCCCAGGTGCCGCTGAGGTTAACCTTGGCCTTTTTATGGATATCGAATCGGCTGGCAGCCGGAATAGCTTCAAACAAAAAATGTTGATCACTATCCGGCAAATGCCTGATCCACTGGCCTTGTAGCGAACCATCGTTTAGAACTAAACCCGTGAAATCGCTGTTGAATAAAGGCATGTGGAGCGAAAAATGTTGTCGTTGCTGAACCACGCTGTCTATTCGGATGCGTTCGGCGCCGTTCAGGATGTAGACGATTGTTTTGCCGCCGCTATCGGTAATCTGCAGCTGAAAAGGAATACGAATACCATCGGGCCGTTGAATATAAGCCCGATAGTTTCCGGGTTGTAAATGCATGGGATGTTCTGATTGCAGCCAGGCACAGCCAGTCATCACGATAGGTATCAACAGCCAGCCAATTGTTTTCATGATCTGGAGACGAGATTGGGTTATTATAATTTGATTTCCTCGGTTGACTTCCGGTCGAAGAAATGATATTCGATCAGATAATAGTTGCTGTCCTTTTCAATACGGATCCATTGTTTAAACTTCCACCACCATTTTATTTGTTGGGAAATGAGTCCTTTTGTTAAGTAGCCATGCAGGATAGGATTCACCCGCAGGATAATCCGGCGATGGCCTTCGTCGATTAAGTATTGAATATTTTTTTCTATTTCATCCACAATAAGCAGGGTGGAGCTAATGGTGCCCGTACCGCGGCAAACGGGGCATACTTCCGAAGTGGAAATATTCACTTCTGGTCTTACCCGCTGGCGGGTGATCTGCATTAAACCAAACTTTGATATGGGCAGGATGGTGTGTTTGGCGCGATCATTAGCCATGAATTGTTCCATGGCTTTGAGTACGGCTCTTTTGTTTTCTGGCAGTTTCATGTCGATGAAATCGACGATGATGATGCCTCCGAGATCCCTTAATCGCAATTGTCGGGCAATTTCTTCAGCGGCCTCCAGGTTGGTCATCAGGGCATTTTGTTCCTGATTATTGCTGCTGCTTTTGTATCCGCTGTTGACATCAATGACGTGGAGCGCTTCTGTGGATTCAATAATCAGATAAACACCGCTGTCCAGGTTAACGGTTTTGCCGAAAGAGGCTTTTACCTGTTTGGTGATGCCGTAATGATCGAATACGGGAGTATGATTATGATGCAGATGAACGATATCTTGTTTTTCGGGAGCTATTTTTTGGATATACGTTTTCACTTCATGAAACAAGGCCTTGTCATTAACCACAATACGGTTAAAGCTTTCATTGAGCAGATCCCGCAAAATGCTGTTGGTGCGGTTTTGTTCGCTCATGATTTTTTGCGGAGGTTGAGCTCGGAAAAGATTGCGTTGAATGGTTTTCCACATCTCCACCAATTGCAGCAGGTCTTCATGCAGTTCGGCCGTTTTCTTTCCTTCCGCGGCTGTGCGCACAATCACGCCAAAGTTGGCCGGTCTGATGGCTTCAACTATGCTTTGCAGGCGACGCCGTTCTTCTGCGGAATGGATTTTTTTGGACACGGCAACGATTTCGTTAAAAGGTGTAAGCACCACATAGCGGCCTGGCAGGGAAATTTCGCAGCTCAGCCGCGGACCTTTAGAGGAGATGGGTTCTTTCAGAATCTGAACCAGGATTTCCGGTTTTCCGCCCAGTACTTCGGTGATTTTTCCCGTCTTGATGATTTCGGGTTCTTTTTTGAAAGTGGCAAAATCAAAGCCCCCGGGTTCTTTGTCGTGAATGGCCATCTGCGTGAATTTGAGCACAGAGCGGGCGTAGGGGCTCAGATCCGTGTAATGGAGAAAGGCATCTTTTTCGTAGCCCACATCCACAAAGGCCGCATTCAATCCGGGTATTAGTTTTTTTACCTTACCCAGGTAAATATCTCCTACGGCAAACTGGCTATCTCCACTTTCATGATGTAGTTCAACAAGTTTTCGATCTTCCAGCAGGGCAATATCCACTCCGCCTGCATGGGCATTTATGATGAGCTCTCTATTCAAGCATCATGAAGTTTAATTTTAAGTGTAAAATTTCCGAAATACCCCGAGTTCCTGCTCCGGAGAGGAACTGCATGGGTTATTA
>JADGHY010000259.1 GCA_019683625.1 Thermoflavifilum sp.
GTTATTTACTTCTTGCTAACACTGTTAGTTTGTAAATTTAAGCTATACGCTCAGCCTTCCACGCCAATTTATCGGGATACACGGTATTCTTTCCTGGAAAGGGCGGCCGATTTGGTGTCAAGGATGACACTCGAAGAAGAAGTACAACAGCTGCATACCAATTTTGCCCCGGCTATTCCCAGATTAGGTGTACAACAGTATTTTTACTGGAATGAGGCACAGCATGGGGTGAATGCCTTATTTGGTAACCTGCACCATGGCGGAAACCAGCATCAGCCTCCTTATGGTTCACCCCGCGCAACAAGCTTTCCCGTGAATTTTGCCACGGCTATGACCTGGGATCCCGAACTCATCTATCGCGAAGCCCAGGCTATTTCCGACGAAGCCAGGGGATTTTTGGACAAATCTTTATTCGATGTAGGACAAAATAATTTAGGAGATTCCAAAGATAATTACGGAAGCCTTACCTTCTGGGCGCCCACCATCAATATTGATCGTGACCCACGCTGGGGCCGTACCGATGAGGCTTTTGGCGAAGACCCCCATCTGGCTTCTATCATGGCAGCCGCTTATGTCAATGGCATGCAAGGACAAACTATGCATGGGGATCCCGAAACAGGTTATCTGAAAGTGGCTGCTACGGCAAAACATTATGCATTGAATAATCTGGAAAACAACCGCACCGGGATCTCATCCAATGCCGATGATGAAACTATTCGCGATTATTACCTGGCTACCTTTAAATACCTGATTGAAAAAGCCCATGTGGCCGGTATCATGACGGCTTATAACGCCATCAACGGTACGCCAGCTGTGGCTAATACCTATACCATCAATGTTCTGGCCAAACGCACCTTTGGCTTTGATGGGTATACCACTTCCGATTGTGGTGCAGTTGGCACTACCTATCATCCTTATCCCTATGGTCATTTCTGGGCTCCTCCAGGCTGGCGTATCCGGGATATTGACCACAAAATCGTCTGGATCAACACCCAAACCCATGATACTGTCTCCGGCGCTGCAGGGGGACAAGCCTTTGCGCTGCGGGCTGGCACCTGCCTTAATTGTACCGGTGCCGAATATACGATGCCCAATATCGAAGAAGCTATCCGGGCCGGCATATTAAGCAAAGGCGTTATCGACCGGGCATTGACCGACATCTTTACTATTCGCATGCGTACGGGTGAGTTCGATCCGCCGGATAAAGTGCCCTATACCCGCATCACCAAAGAAGCCATTGAAAGTACTGCTCATCAACAACTGGCCGAAGAAGTAGCCGAAAACACCCTGGTGCTCCTGAAAAACGATACACCCGCACAAGCTAATCATCCCCTGCTGCCCTTGGATCTGGCGCAATTGCATCGTGTGGTGATTGTGGGAGACCTGGCCAATCGGGTAATTCTGGGTGGCTATTCGGGCAATCCGCGTCATCAGGTAAGTCCGGTTGAAGGCATCACCCAGGTGTTTAAACAGAAAAACCCCCAAATAGAAGTGATATTCGATAGCACGGCTACCTCCACAATCGCACATCAGCCAGCCTGGCTCAGCGAAAAAACCAAAACCGATATTCAACAGGCCGATCTGGTGATTGTGTATATCGGCACTGATGAAGCCGTGTCAAGAGAAGGGTTCGACAGAGCTAACCTCATGATTCCGGGTAATCAAAGTGACCTGATTTATCAGGTGGCTCAATTGGGTAATCCGCACATGATCCTGGTGATGCAGGCAACCGGCCCCATGGATATCAGCCTCATAGAGCGGTATTTTCCATCCATAGTCTTCAGCGGCTACAACGGCGAATTTCAAGGCACAGCCCTGGCCCATGTGCTGGCAGGAGATCATAATCCAAGTGGCCATCTAAATTTCACCTGGTATGTCAATGATTTTCAGTTGCCCGATAAATCGAATTATTATTTGAATCCCAGAAATACGGATGGGTTAGGGCGCACTTATATGTATTTCACCAAAACTCCTCAGTATCCTTTTGGGTATGGATTAAGTTACACCCGATTTGCGTATGCACACTTTACCGTTTCACCTACTGCTGCATCCCCTGATGATAGCATAACGGTGAGTTTTGATGTGACAAATACCGGATCTTTGCCGGGCGCAACAGTAGCACAACTGTATGTAGCACCTCCCAAAGTATCGGGAAGGGAAATGCCTGCGAAACAGCTTAAAAGCTTCCAAAAAACCCATGTGCTGCAACCCGGCGAAACCCAACATATAACGCTACAGATTCGTGGTACGCAATTATCTTTCTGGGATGAAGGGAAAATGAGACAAGTGGTATACCCAGGCGATTACCAATTTGAATTAGGTGAGAATGCCCGTGATATTGTGGATTCGGCCATGGTACATATTTCCGGAGATTTCACCCGACATGTTGCCTATGTAACTCTTCAACCTGAGGCATTGATCTATCATGTGGGAGATCAAATAAATCTGAAGGCCAAGAATAAATGGCTGGCTGATGACACGGATCCCAACCGCGAGCAACCTCATCCTGAAGCCGATCATGTGCTGGAAATCGCCTATAATGATGGTACTTTTGCCGACTTGCAGCATATCGATGTGCAATACCAAAGCAGCAATACAAAGGTGGCAGAAGTAACTAAAAATGGCATCGTTCGTTTTGTTGGGCCGGGAGTGGTGACCATCACCGCCACTGCACAGGGCGTTTCGGGCAGCACCGTGTTTGTGGTGAAGTAGGATGTATCTGTGTCGGGCAAAAGCGGCATAATATATTTTGGCTAAATAAATGGAACTGTATATGAGATCTGTATGCATTTTTCTTGTGTTCATCAGCCTTGGCACACATGCTGCTTTTGCTCAGCCATTCTGGCGTCCTGCGGGTCATCATTTGATGACCGAATTCGCCCAACAGGTAAATCCTCAACAGCCCTGGCCCGAATATCCCCGCCCGCAAATGGAACGGCAGGATTGGATGAACCTGAATGGCTTGTGGAATTATACGCTTACAGATGCACTATTCGACGGCATTCCTCAACATTGGGAGGGCAAGATTCTGGTGCCTTTTGCCATGGAATCGGCTTTATCGGGAGTGGGAAAAACCGTTACACCCGATCAATTGCTGTGGTATGAAAGAAAATTTGTGGTTCCCGACACGTGGAAAAATAAACATGTGCTGTTGCATTTTGAGGCGGTCGACTGGCAGGCAAGGGTTTTTCTAAATGGCCATGAACTTGGCTTACATCAGGGAGGATATGATGCCTTTG
>JADGHY010000260.1 GCA_019683625.1 Thermoflavifilum sp.
GATTGAATATACTGAATGCAAAACCTTTTATAAATATTGATCTGCAGGAAAATATCAGGTCGCTATCTTTTAATTTAGAAACCGAAGTTCATCCCTTACATATCCCAAATGTTCCTGTTGCCTATGAGGAAATCCAGCCAAACGGAGACATCGGCAATGACACCACAATCTACTTAGCATTTGGAAACTGGAAAATTAATTACCCACAGAAGAAAGTAACAAATCTCAATCCCCAATATTATACATTCAAGCATCCAAAAGAAACTCCCTATATCGAAAATGTGCTCATGATATTTACCGGAAATATGAAACGTATCCGGGAAATACTGCAAACAACCAACTGGGAATTGGTAACAAATGCACTTACACAATAAGATTTTGCACAAAAAAAAATGCAATATGGAAGAACATCCTACAACATCAGCAGCCACACCCGATCCGGGAAAGACTGTGGCTATCATCAGCTATCTCACCATCATCGGTTGGGTGATAGCCTACGTGATGCACAATAACCAGAAAACAGAGCTGGGCGCATTTCATCTGAGGCAAACGATAGGATTATTCATCATTGGCTTATGTATCTGGATTGCTCAGATGATGCTAATTTTCATTCCTGTGCTGGGTTGGCTAATCAGCCTGTTGATTACCTTTTTGTATATCGGGATTTTCATTCTATGGCTGATAGGCCTTATCTCAGCTATCAACGGGAACATGAAACCTATCCCCTTAATTGGTAAGTCCGCACAGCAATGGTTTAATGGTATCCGATAAATGAATATAGAAAGCAAAGAACCTCAGCCAAACTGATGAAAAATTTATAACTGTGAAAGCTTTTTGCTTTCTACGTAGTAGTTTCGGTCAACCACCAACGTGCTATCCTGGCCAATGGGTAATTTCATGTGCTGCCAGACATCATTAGCATGCAAGATATAGGACTGATGATTCACAGAAACCTTTACAGGCATGTGAAAACGGGGAATTACGTTTGCCCACCGATACCATAAGGTATCATGCCGCATCACATATTCCAGCACCGGAATCTTTGTGGTGAGCAGATACTGATCAAATACAGGCTGAAGATCAATACCACTCTTGCGGATGATGTATTGTTCAACTTGTTTGCTGCTCACTGTCTGATGCCAGAATGTTTGATTCAATCCGGTGAGTATAGCACGCCATAGGGAATCATTATGGATAATATGCCGGATCATATTCAGCATATTTCCTCCTTTATAATACATGTCTTCCGACCCTTCCTCATTCACATCGTAATGACCAATGATTGGCTTATCATTTTGAATTAATTTTCTGCATCCGATCACATAATCTTCTCCAGCTTTTTTCCCACATTGGCATTCCACATAAAGGCACTCGGCATAGTTAGCAAACGATTCATGGATCCACATGTCGGCAAGATCTTTATCGGTGATATTATTGCCAAACCATTCGTGTGCACTTTCATGCACGATAATGAAATCCCATTTCAGTCCCCAGCCGGTACCTGACAAGTCTCTCCCAAGATATCCGTTCATGTATTCATTTCCATAGGCCACACAACTCTGATGTTCCATGCCCAGATAAGGTGTTTCCACCAGCTGATAACCATCCCGATACCAGGGATAAGGACCAAACCAATGTTCAAAACAGGTTAGCATAGACTTCACTTGCTGAAATTGCTTCTTTGATTGCTGGAGGTGATAGGGCATCACCCAGTAATTCAGGCTTAGTTTTCCTTTCAGCCCTTCATACACATCTTGCCAGTGTGCATATTTCCCGATATTGACGGCCACATCATAATTGTTGATAGGATCATCTACAAACCATACATAGGTTTTGGTGTGATTGGGATGATGCACTACGCGGCGCAGCCGACCATTGGATATATCCATGAGCGTATCGGGCACGGTGATGGCAATTTGCTGGCTGTCGGGCTCATCGGCCAAATAATCTTTACAGGGCCACCAACTGCTGGCTCCTAATCCCTGGCAACTGGTAACCACCCAAGGATTGCCTAATTTATCTTTCGTCCAGGTAACCCCACCCTGCCAGGGAGGATTCACTGCCTTATGTGGTTCACCATGATAGTAGATGATTATGCGATGTAAGCTGTTTAGATGTTGTGGCATCTTGAGTTTTATGAAATAAGCATTGCCATCTCGGCGGAAGGGAAGCTGCTGGCCATTTTGCAGCACACTATCAATTTGCAAAGGTTGCATCAAATCAATTTGCATATCCTGTGCTTTGCCAATTACCCGATAAGTAATGGCATTATATCCGCTGATTTGTTTTTGATCAATGAAAAACTGCACATGCAAATCATAATACACCACATCCCACCAAGCCCGTTCAGGCGTATTAGCACCACGTAAAGTATCCTGATGGGTAAACTCTGTTTGCTGGGCATAAACAGATGAACAACAGATAAGCCAAGCGTTTACACCTATCCAGCCAAGAAGACGTCTCATGAGCAGGTCGTTTTTACAAATGGAAATAAAATATTAGCCAAAGGTATTTTATTTTTTAGCATGTTCATCTCCAGGAAAATGTTGGCATTTGCTTGCAGCAAATTTGGGATGATGCTAACAGGCTTATGCGTTATCGCTCGGTGAAAACCCGTAATTTTAGGTATCCGATAACCCTTAAATCTTTGACCTATGGAATGGATAACAGCTATTAATCCTGCCACGGAAGAAATCATCAAAAAATATCGTCCGGATGCTGCGGCTGCGATTCAGAAAAAGCTAAAGCTTGCACGCGAAGCTTTTTTATCCTGGAAAACTACTTCATTTGACACAAGGGCAGATAAGCTTCGCAAGGCAGCTGAGCTGCTGAGAAGCCGGAAACAGGAATGGGCCGAGCTGATGGCAAGGGAAATGGGGAAACCCATTGCGCAAGGCCGATCGGAAGCTGAAAAATGTGCATGGGCCTGTGAATACTATGCCCAGGAGGCTGCCTCTATGCTGAAGCCCATAGAAGTGGCTACAGATGCCAACCACAGCTATGTAACATTTGAGCCGCTGGGCGTGATTCTGGCCATCATGCCATGGAATTTCCCGTTTTGGCAAGTATTCCGCTTTCTGGCACCCAATCTGATGGCGGGCAATGTAGCCGTGTTAAAACATGCATCGAATGTGCCGGGATGTGCCTTGGCCATTCAGGAAATCATGCGGCAGGCCGGCTTTCCCGATGGAGTATTCCAAACCCTGATGATGGGCTCGGCTGCGGTGAAAGATTTGATA
>JADGHY010000261.1 GCA_019683625.1 Thermoflavifilum sp.
GATCCAAGTTGACTGCCTACGGCAGTTAAAACTGCCAAAGGCAGTTAAAACCGCCAAAGGCGGTTAAACATATAGGGATTATTGGATTTCGATTTCATCGGCAAAAATCGCAGGAAGCTTGTCGGGCCCGTGATTACTGCCCGGCATGGTTTGCAGTGGAATGGCTTTGATGCGCACATAGCGGGCAACCACATGAGGTAAAGCCAACGTTATTTCAGTGCGATGTGCGCCCTCATCCGGGCTCTTGGGTGTTGGTGAAGCATATTGGGCAACTTGTGGAAAGTTTTTGCCATCCACGGATGCGAATACCTGTATGCTCTGAGGAGGGAAGATTTGGTGCCGGGCATCGGATAAAAAACCCATCGTTGCCAGATGCAAGGTATCGGGATGTTGCAGATCAATCTCTACTTCCATGTTTTGCCCATACCAGCCGAGCCAATTAAAAGCATAATCGTTGGTCCCCAGCATGCCATCGGTTAGGGTTTGCGGGCCTTTGGCCGGATAGTCGGGAATATGGGGTGTGAGCAGGCGTACGGGTTTTTGAAAGGCTAAACTGGTTTTCACACCTTGGCTAATCATCTGCTGAAATTGCGTGATGAAATCGCTAACGGTTTGATGGTCTTCGTTGAGGTACCGAATATGCTGTTGTTCACAAAGGGTTTGAAATTTTTCCAAATAGGCGATGATTGTGGAATCGGCCCTCCATTTTCCATCGGGTTGTTTCTGAAACACGCCATAGGGTTCCGTGCCATAAAACCAGGCCTGCATGAGCCTGAGATAGAGCCAAGACAGATAGAGTTTTTCCACCCGAAAAGTGTAGGCCGGTTGATGTACAACGGCTTGCAGGGCTTTTTGAAGATAGGCTTGGTAATGCAGGAGCGAGTCTGTGCTTAACCAGCTTGTGCGGGCATCCAGTGGATTGCCGTAGATATCGAGTGGGCGATGGCTTTGCAGCAAGGCGTGTTGCAAGCTTTCCAGATATTGGGCTACAAAAGGTGCAGCATCGCCGTAATAACCCTGCAAGAAATCCTGTTGAATAGGTATAAGATCTGCATTAGGTTGCCAGAGCAATTGTGCCAGCAGGTAACAGCGCATTTCATCGAAAACACTGGGGTCTTCGCCACTGCCTTGTTCAAACACGGCTTCGGCATGATGCCGGGCAAAATATTGCAGGTTGGGCTGAAAGGTATGGAAATCGGGGAAGGGACTTAAATAATGGGTGAATTGCACGGTGTAATCCCATACCATGAGATGGGCGGTAAGTCGCGCCCAGGCTTCAAAGGCCTGACGGAATGTGGTGCAACGCGGATTTGTGGCGATGGGTGCGCTGCGATCACAGGAAATGGTGCTGACCATGATGCCCACATTTTGGGCGGCGCGGATATTTTGGGGTGGATTGAATGTGGCTCCATAGGCCAGCGTGGTGATGATGTGATCGGGAAAATGAGCCGCAACCTGGTTGACAAAATGCAGCAAAGCGCCTGAAATTCCGCCATAAGTGGCATATAGCTTTTCACAAGCCGTGCAGGTGCAAAAGCTATTGTTATCTTCCGGGGCCACCGACCAGTAGGGGGCATCGGGATTCTGGCGCATGCGTTGTTGCAAGGCATTGACAACCAATTGCAGCACGGCCGGATTGCTCAGGCACAATTGGGTGGGTGTCCGGTGGCCATTGACCAGCGCAAAATATTCCGGATGAGCAGCAAAATAAGTCTCTGGAGGGACCAGTTTAAAAAAGGAATGCCCCCACAATCCCCAGAAATCGGCAAAATCGTTCAGCCGGTGCCAATCCATGTATTCCGCATTCATGGCTTGCGGATCATAGACCTGGCGGAAGGCAAAGACAGGCTGAGCCTGCATGTCCAGATGAGCAGGAATGGAAAGAGTCTCCAGTTGAGGAATCTTCCGCACACCATCGGCATACAACCTGCATTGCAACACCTGCTCAATCCAGGCATAAGCAGCGTTGAGAATGCCCCTTTTCCCGCCACCAGCGAGGAAAATCTGCTCACCCCGGGCTATTAGGCGGTAGCCATCTTCGGGAAGACTTGAGGAATGGAGGTTTGCGGGAGCAAATCTTGTCTGCCCGATGCTGATGATATGAGCGGTATCATGCACCTGGCGGGCAGGTACGATGGGCAAGCTTACACCGGTAACTTTCTGGGTAAAAGACTGGATGAGCCCGGCTGCTTGTTTTTCCCAGCGACTGGCCTCGTCGGGCAGGACAAGCACATAGGAGCTTTGTTGATGCCGAACGATGGCAATCATTTGTTGGGGCCTTCCACAGGCGGGCATCATAGCCCAGAGGAGTGCCATGAGCAGGGATGGTTTAAAATTTTTGCACCAGATGCACATACACGTCATATTCATTTTGGCGGATGCCTTGGGATATTTCCTGATTCGTCCAGCCGGCTGTCAATCCCACGATGGTCTGACCGCGAAAAATATGTTGGTATCCGATGGCGATATTGGTAGAAGAAAGACTCAACCAGCGGTTAAGCTGAAAATAGCGGCTGCGGTCGTCGGGTGAGAGGCCGGTGCCCAGGATCAGGTTCAGGTAATCATCCCGGTATTCGCTGTAATAATAGCGCAGGGTAAGTCGGTACGCGCCAAATAGCCGATGATGTTGGGGCGTGAGATAGGCTTGGCCATAAAGCCAGTAGTCGCTAAAGTATTTCCCCAATCCCAGAAAAGCTGAGGAGAATCCACTGCTGTTGAAATTCAGGTAACGCCCGCCTACATCAGCCTGCCATCCCTTTCGGAAATAGTGGGTGAAGGTATAAGCACCACGCAGGCGGGGAAAGATGGAATCTTGGGCATAAGCCAGATCGAGGTAGGAGGTGTTGGCAGAATCATGGTTCCAGTAGATCTCGGTCTCTGCCTGCAAGCCATTGCGGTTTTGCCGGTTGGCGAAGCTCAAGCGGATGTTGTAGCTTCCCCAGTTGGGCATTCGTTGGTAGTAGAGGCTGGCCAGGTTCCAGGGTGTAGTGGTCCGGTCGCCGAAAGCCGTGAAATTATAGTCCAGCCCTATAGCCTGATGATAAGAGGCGATGCGGATTTGATCGCGCAAAGCCTTTGCTGCGGGGTTGTGCGGGTCAACCTGCTGTAAGCTGTCGAGGGTTTGCAGGGCCTCCCGGGGTTTCCCTGAAGCCAGCTGCAGATTAGCCTTCTTGAGGAGAAATGCCGGATGGTGGGGTAAAAAATGCAGGGCGCTATCGATGACCAGC
>JADGHY010000262.1 GCA_019683625.1 Thermoflavifilum sp.
ACAGGGAGGGGTTAAAAAAAACACCGCATCGGGTAGCCAAGGCCATGCAATACCTGACACAAGGTTATCACATGGATCCGAAAGCTATTCTGGAATCCGCAAAGTTTCAGGAATCCTATAGTGAAATGGTGCTGGTAAAGGATATTGAATTATATTCTCTTTGCGAACATCATCTGCTTCCTTTCTTCGGAAAGGCTCATGTGGCTTATATTCCCAATGGTTATATCGTGGGATTAAGCAAGATTGCCAGAGTGGTAGATTGTTTCTCCAGACGACTGCAGGTGCAGGAAAGGCTCACCCACCAGATTCTGGATGCCATCCAGGATGTGCTTCATCCCTTGGGAGTTGCCGTAGTTATTGAAGCACAGCACCTGTGCATGATGATGCGGGGTGTGCAAAAACAAAATTCCGTTACTACCACTTCTGCATTCTCCGGCCAGTTTGAAGACGAACGTACCCGCGCAGAATTCATCAGGCTCATCAGCGCCGACCTGATGCATAGATAAATTCATTTGGCAGTTGTGCTATTTCAGCTGATTTTTGCGGGGCAAAATGAACATCTACTTGTGCCACTCAACCATCAGTTATGAAATATGCTGTTGTTTTCCCCGGACAAGGATCCCAGTTCAAAGGAATGGGCAAGGTATTGTATGATCGCTATAGCGCCGCAAAAGAATTGTTTGAAAAAGCCAATACCCTATTGGGGTTTCGGATTTCGGACCTGATGTTTGAAGGGACCGAAGAAGAGCTAAAACAAACGCGTGTGACGCAACCTGCCATATTTCTGCATTCCATCATCGCCTTTCTGATGCACCCCGAGTTGAAGATGGATATGGTGGCGGGTCATTCGTTGGGCGAATTTACCGCGCTGGTAGCCGCAGGTGTATTGAGTTTTGAAGATGGCCTGCAGTTGGTTGCCGCACGAGCTCAGGCCATGCAGGAAGCCTGTGTTCTACAAGCTTCGGGCATGGCCGCAGTGCTGGGCATGGACGATGAGCAGGTGGAACGCATTTGTGCCACCATCGAAGGAGAGATGGTAGTAGCAGCTAATTACAACTGCCCCGGGCAATTGGTGATTTCCGGTACGCAACGAGGCATTGAGTTGGCTTGTGAAAAGCTGAAGGCTGCCGGTGCCCGCCGCGCCCTTCCTTTGCCCGTGAGTGGTGCCTTCCATTCCCCCCTCATGGAACCCGCCCGGGAAAAACTGGAAAAAGCAATTGCTGCCGTCACATTTCATACCCCTTCCTGCCCTATCTACCAGAATGTGAGCGCCAAGGCCACCACCGATCCCAAACAGATTCGCCAACAACTCATTGCCCAGCTCACAAGCCCCGTGAAATGGACCCACACCATCCGAATGATGATTGCCGACGGAGCACGCGATTTCACAGAAGTTGGCCCTGGAAAGGTGCTCTCGGGATTGATTCAAAAAATCGATGCCTCAGTACAGGTGCATCAAATTCAGGATTAACCTTACCAGTCGAGCTGACAAGTCAGCCACTCGCCACTGATGCGGGCCCCGTATTTTTCGTAAAAGCGAATAGCCCTTTCATTCCAGTCGAGTACTTGCCAGGTCATGCCGCTATATCCCCGGTTTCGGGCTTCCTGAATACAGCGTTCAAATAAACGCTTTCCAATGCCCTGGCCCCTGCTTGCCTGCGTAACAATAATATCTTCCAGATACATGCGCTTACCTTTCCAGGTGGAAAAACGAATATAATAGAGTGCCATCCCCACGATCTGATTCCGATCGTCTTCGGCAACAAATGCCCACCATACGGGCTCTCTGCCAAACCCGGCTTCCGTAAAGGCCTCCAGGGAAAGACTTACTTCGTCGGCGGCCCGCTCAAATGCAGCCAACTCCTTGACTAATGCAAACATTTGCGGACAATCTGCCCTTCTGGCTTCCCGAATGATAACCGACATACACATAAAAAATTTTGAACAGTAGCATCTTCATGAAAGCGAAGGTATGCCTTTAGGCTATTTCCTTTGCAAACCTCTATCAGGCGTGCAACAATTCTGTAAGTGCACTATGAATGTCGGGAAAAGAAAATTGAAAACCTGTTTGTTGCAGTTTCTGCGGAGATACCCGCACGCTCTTTAGCACTTCCACACTCATTTCGCCAAGCAGCATCTTCAGCACAAATGCAGGCACATGAAGCGGAACAAAATAATGCTGTTTCATCATCTCGGCTAAGCTGAGGATCAATTGCTTCTGGGTAACGGGTTCAGGGGCAACCGCATTGTAAGGCCCCACCATCTGCTCTGTGATTAAGGCATTGGCGTAAAGCCTGCACAAGTCCTGCACGTGAATCCAGCTGATCCATTGGCTTCCACTGCCCAAAATTGGCGCCACACCCCAGCGCAAAGCCCGTAAAAATGGCACCAGAAAACCTCCGTGCCGGCTTAAAACGATGCCCGTGCGCAGCATAACCACCCGGACAGACAATGCTTCGAAACTACGGGCATGGGCTTCCCATTCCACACAGGTGCGCGCCAGAAAATCTTGCCCGGGTGCATCTGTTTCCTGAAACCAGCGATCCTGTGAAGCATCATAATACCCAATGGCAGAAGCACTCACCAAAGCTTTTAACTGATGCCGGTGATGCGTAAACACATCCAGGAGCAAATCCAGGGTATGCGTACGGCTCCACAGCAATTCCTGCTTACGCGAGGCCGTCCACCGTTTTTCAGCAATATTGGCTCCGGCTAAATGAATAAGGTAATCTGCGTCGAGCAAGGCTTCAACAGGCAACTGCCCCTGCTGCGGATCCCAGCTGAGATATTCCACCCCGGCCGCATTTGCCAGCCGACGACGAGTTAGCAATTTGATATGATAACCTCTTTCCTTCAGGACAGCCACCAGTGCTTGCCCAATTAACCCGGTACCTCCGGTCATCACCACAGTAGGCATGTCGCCAAATTAGGATTTATACGGAAAACCCAAAACAAACGTTTAACAAATAGGGAAACAACTTGAAATACCTCATCCTTCGTTAAGAGAGCATTAAAATCCGGAAAAAATTTCTTCAACCGTGAAAATCCATTTAATTTATGCCAGGAAAATCTACCAGATGCCTTATGTTTGTTTACTAAACTTCATGAAGCAATTTTACCCAACAAAATAACATGCGTATGTCTGGCAGATGCACCGGAATCAATACCTTATTAAGATGCCTGCTGATGGCCATTCTGGCCATGCCTGTTAAAGGC
>JADGHY010000263.1 GCA_019683625.1 Thermoflavifilum sp.
CTTCTAAATCCTTTCCCAATATCCATCTGATCCGGTCTCAGGAGGAATTGCGCACCGAAATCGAAAAAATTTTCCTGAAAGAGAGCAATTTGTCCAAAAGTTTTGTTTAACTTTGAAGTGATAAAAGTTAAACAAAATGTCTGCTTCCGAATTTCAGGAACTCCTGACGGCCGAGTCGGATTTCCTCAAGCCATTCGCCATCCACCTGACACGCGACCCTTTGTTAGCGGAAGATCTCTGTCAGGAAACGCTTTATCGTGCCCTGGCCAACCAAGAAAAATATCACTCCGGCACGAATATCAAAGCCTGGTTGTATACCATCATGAAAAACATTTTCATCAACGACTACCGGCGAAAACAAAAACACCGGGTCACGTACGACTCCGCTTCAACCGCCCTTGCCCTGAACCAGCTGCGCACGGCAGGTGGCAATGCCGGAGAAGCGGCCCTGCGCTATAAAGAGTTGCAAGCCCAGGTATATAGCCTGCCGGAAATTTTTCGCAAACCTTTTTTGCTTTATTTTCAGGGCTTTAAGTATGAAGAAATCGCGCGCATGCTGCACGAACCTTTGGGCACTATCAAAAGCCGGATTCATTTTGCCCGCAAGATGCTAAAGGCGCGGATTTCTCGTAAATAAGCGATATGGCAAAGCGTATCAGCATCATCGGAAGTGGATTCGCCGGCCTGTCTGCTTCCTGTTTTCTGGCAAGCAAAGGCTTTGAAGTGCATGTGTTCGAATCGCTCGATCAACCGGGAGGGAGGGCAGGCCTCTGGGAGGCAAATGGGTTTAAGTTCGATATGGGCCCCAGCTGGTATTGGATGCCCGATATATTTGAACGTTTTTTTCAACAATTTCACCGTAAGGCATCAGATTTTTACACGCTGGTGCGATTAAATCCTTCTTACCGCATCTTTTGGGCAGACGGGTTCACCGATATTCCTGCCGATAACCAGGCCCTGACAACAATGTTTGAGCAATGGGAGCCAGGCAGCAGCAAGGCCTTGCAGCGCTATTTGGCAGAAGCCGCCCGGAAATACGAACTGGGCATGAAAAAATTTGCTTTTAAGCCGGGATTGTCCTGGACTGAGTTTGTGGATCGGGATGTATGGCGGGCTTTGGGTAAAATGGATCTGCTGCAATCTATTCACCGGCATATTGCCCGACACTTCCATCATCCTCGCATCCGGCAGATCATGGCATTCCCCGTGCTGTTTTTAGGCGCCCTGCCTGAACATACACCTGCCTTGTACAGCCTGATGAACTACGCCGATATGGCTTTGGGCACCTGGTATCCTATGGGGGGCATCTACCGCGTGGTGGAGGCCATGTATATCCTGGCCCGAGAGCTGGGAGTGAGTTTTCATTTTCAATGTCCCGTGCAGCAAATTCTGGTGCAAGGCCAAAAAGCTACGGGCGTATTAACCGCTGCAGGCGAATATCCTGCAGATGCGGTACTCGCAACGGCCGACTATCATCATGTGGAGCAGGAATTGTTGCCCGACAAATTCCGGCAATACAGCGAAACATATTGGCAGCGCCGCCAGCTTTCCCCTTCTTGTTTGCTTTATTATATCGGTTTAAATCGCAGGCTCACAGGATTGCAACACCACAACCTGTTTTTTGACACCGATTTTGCAACTCATGCACACGATATTTATACCCATCCACGCTGGCCCGAACAGCCTTTATTTTACCTCTGTGCGCCTTCGCTCACCGATCCATCGGTGGCCCCACCAGGCGGTGAAAATCTGTTTGTGCTTATCCCCGTTGCCGCCGGATTGGAGGGCGATGAAGCTGCACGCAGGGAAACCTATTTGCAACAGGTGATGCACAGGATATCTCAACGGCTGGGCACAGATGTGTTTAACGCTATCAGCTACTGTAAAACCTTTGGGCCAGAGGATTTCGTACATAGGTATCATGCCTATCGGGGTAATGCATACGGACTAGCCAACACCTTGCGCCAGACGGCAGTGCTGAAACCCCGTATGCGCAGCAGCCGGGTGGAGAATCTGTTTTTCGCTGGTCAGCTGACTGCGCCAGGCCCGGGCATGCCCCCGGCTATTATTTCCGGTGAAATAGCAGCCAAACTGATAACAAAATACCTGCAAGAATTGTTATAAGCAGTATGAATCATCGCCTGGCCTTATATCAACATGTTAGTCAGCAGTGCAGCTGGGAAATTACCCATCATTACAGTACTTCTTTTTCCACGGCCATCCGCATGCTGCATCGTGACCTTAGGCATGCCATCTGTGCTATTTATGGGTTTGTGCGCGTGGCCGATGAAATTGTGGATAGCTTTCATGCTTATGATAAACAGCAGCTGCTTCATGATTTTGAAAAGGCCACTTATCAGGCCATAGCCCAAGGAATCAGTACCAATCCCGTGCTTCAGGCCTTTCAGCAAACCGTGCGGCAATATGATATTTCCATCCATCTTATCGAGGCCTTTTTTCACAGCATGTATTTGGATTTAGAAAAAAACACCTATCGCATACGCACTGAACTCGATACCTATATCTATGGATCGGCAGAAGTGGTGGGCCTCATGTGCCTTTGCATTTTTTGTGAAGGCAACAAACAAAAATATGATGAACTTCAGGATGCAGCACGCGCATTAGGATCAGCATTTCAAAAAGTGAACTTTCTGAGGGATATCCAGGCCGACTATCACGAATTAAAACGCAGCTATTTCCCGGCCTTCGCTGCAAAAGGCATGTTAGATGAAGAAGCTAAACAGGAAATCGAAAAAGATATTGAACAGGAATTTGCACGCGGATTAGAGGGTATACGGCGTTTGCCTCCTAAATCCCGATTTGGTGTGTATGTAGCCTATCGGTATTTTTATGCTTTGTTTCAAAAAATCAGGCGAACGGCTCCAGAAAAAATCATGCAACAACGCATCAGAATTCCCAATTATCATAAACTCATGATTATGCTCCGTGCCAGTATCCGACATCAACTCAATGTGATATGAAACCACAAGAAACCATTATCCTGGTTAATGAAAATGATGAAATGGTGGGCACCATGGAAAAAATGAAGGTGCACCAGCTCGGCCTTTTGCACAGAGCTTTCTCCGTTTTTTTGTTCAATACACAATATGATATGTTGCTGCAGCTCAGAGCTCAGGATAAATATCATTCCGGCGGATTGTGGACCAATGCCTGCTGCAGTCATCCCCGCCCGGGAG
>JADGHY010000264.1 GCA_019683625.1 Thermoflavifilum sp.
ATTTTAAGTTTGCTTAAAAATTAATTTTATGGAGCTCACAACGGCAGAGGAAAATTATATCAAGGCTATTTACAAACTGGAGAAGCAGCATACCAAAGCCACAACCAACGGGCTGGCGGCCATGCTGCAGACCAGTCCCGCTGCCGTAACCGATATGGCGCAGCGGCTTCAGAAAAAAAAGCTCATCTCTTATGAAAAATACTATGGACTTAAGCTAACCTCCAGTGGGAAAAAGCAGGCCATGCATATCATCCGCAGGCACAGGCTGTGGGAATGTTTTCTGGTAGAAAAATTAGGATTCGGATGGGATGAAGTGCACCATTTGGCTGAGGAGCTGGAGCATATTCGCGATGAACGCCTTACCGAACGCCTGGCTCGCTTTCTGGAGTATCCTGATGTTGACCCGCATGGTGATCCTATTCCCGATGCAGCGGGAAGCATGAAGGCAGCACCGCAGATACCCTTAAGCCATGCTCCGCTTCGCCAGCCCCTGAAAGTGGCGGGTGTGGCCGACCAATCGGCCGCCCTGCTTCGCTTTCTGCAACAAAAGGGCATCATACTGGGTACCCGACTCAGGGTTTTGGAAGTGCATGAATATGACGGATCCGTGGAAATAAAATTATTGAAACACCCTCCCTTTACCTTGAGTCATCAGGTGGCAACGAATATTTATGTCCAGGCTTATGGAAAAGACTGAAATCCTCCATCCCTCCCTTCAGGAAGTACATCAATCGATTGATACCACGAAGGCGGGATCCTTGTGGAAAAAAATCTTTGCCTTTTTCGGGCCGGCTTATCTGGTGAGTGTGGGTTATATGGATCCGGGTAACTGGGCCACCGATTTGGCCGGTGGCAGCCAATATGGCTATACCCTTCTCTGGGTGTTGTTGATGAGCAATTTAATGGCAGTGCTGTTGCAAACCTTAAGTGCGCGATTAGGTATTGTGCGAGGCAGGGATTTGGCACAGGCCAACCGGGAAATGTATCCTTCAGCGATCAATTTCATCCTTTATGTGCTGGCCGAAGTGGCTATAGCTGCCTGCGACCTGGCCGAGGTGCTGGGCATGGCCATAGGCCTTCAGCTGCTGTTTCAGATTCCGCTGCTAACAGGGGTATTGATCACTGCGCTGGATACGCTGCTAATCCTTTTTTTACAACGTTGGAAAATCCGCAGGCTTGAACTGTTTATCATTAGCCTGATTTCTATCATTGGGCTTTCGCTGTTCGTAGAGCTTTGCATGGCAAAGCCTCATCCAAAGGAGATTATACAGGGTTTTATTCCGCATCTGCCCGATGAGGCTGCGCTATACCTGGCTGTGGGTATCATCGGGGCCACGGTGATGCCGCATAACCTGTACCTGCATTCCGCATTGGTGCAAACCCGCAAGATCCATCGCGATGCGTTGGGTATTCGCCGGGCTTTGCGGTTAAATTTTCTGGATAGCTTCATCGCCCTCAATTTAGCTTTTCTGGTAAATGCCGCCCTGCTGGTGCTGGCCGCAGCCGTATTTTTTCATTCCGGCCATACGGAAGTAGCCGAAATCCAGGACGCTTATCATCTTCTGGAACCTTTGCTGGGCAATCATCTTGCCCCTGTGCTGTTTGGGATTGCCTTGATTGCTTCCGGCCAGAGTTCAACCATCACGGGTACTATGGCCGGACAAATCGTGATGGAGGGCTATCTTCAGATCCGTATCAATCCCATGCTCCGGCGTTTCATCACCCGCATGCTGGCTATCATTCCGGCCGTGATTGTGATTGCTCTTGCAGGCGAACACGCCGTAGGTAATTTGCTCATTCTAAGCCAGGTGATACTCAGCATGCAATTAAGTTTTGCCATCATCCCCCTGATTTTTTTCGTGAGTGACCGGCAAACAATGGGTGCATTTGCACTTTCCACTCCCCTGAAAATCCTTTCCTGGATCGTAGTGAGCATCCTGGTTTACCTGAATGTACGAATGGTATTTGAACAGATCTTCCAGTATATTAACCAACCCGGAGCCATGATGGACAAAAGTTTAGCCATTGCCGGCGGGATATTGTTTGTGATCTTGTTGTTCATCACCTGGCTATATCCTATCCGGCGCAAAACCCTTATCCGGAAAGGATATTATTTGCATAAACCTCAACCTGCAGTTACCACTATGCCCTCCCGCTCTTATCAGAAAATTGCTCTGGCACTGGATTTCAGTGAGAAAGACCAGGCCATCCTCTCGCATGCCCTGGCACAAGGCAATCCCGATACCGAATACCTGCTTATCCATGTGGTGGAAAGCGTCTCTGCCCGCCTGCTGGGCAAACAGAGTTTCGATCAGGAATCACAGCAAGACCAGCAACAGCTGGATTTGTATGTGAATATGTTTCAGGAAAAAAAACTAAAAGCCAGGGGTATTCTGGCTTATCAACGCCGGGGAAAGGAAATTGCACGGATTGTCAACGAAGAAAAGGCAGACTTGTTAATTATGGGAGGCCATGGCCATCGCGGCATCAAAGACCTGATTTACGGAGAGACAGTCAACTACGTCAGGCATCATGTGCATATTCCCGTGCTGATCGTGTAACTACCGGTCGGCATGTCCAAGATGCTTTTGCGGATCCACATGATCACGCACGCGTTGTTTTAAAACTTTTATTTCAGGAAACCCTTCTTCTTGCTTGCGATCAAAAATCAATGCATCATCTACCCATATTTTATAGGTTCCCCCTGTTTCACTGGGCACAAGCGTCACACTTTTCAATTCCTGCTGAAAGGTAGTAAGCATTTCCTGCGCCATCCAGGCCGCCCGAAGCAACCATCCACAACGTGGACAGTATTCAATAGTGATGGTATGCTTCATCACCAAAAAAAATGATTTGAAGGCTAAAATAGCATGAAACGATTTTTTATGCAAATGCCAAATCAACCCATGCTTGCCAATGCATGTGTCTGCACCCGGAATCAGATTTTCCCTGTCAGGATTTTTTTCCAGTAAAGCCAGGGTAAAATATATTTTTTCAAGATCCACATAGACCACCGAGGTTTTGCCTGATTAAACGGAAAAGTTTCTCGGGGCTCGTTTGCATAATCAAATTCGGCCAGTATCAGCTTACCATATCCTGCCACAATAGGACAACTGGAATATCCATGATAGCGAGCGGGCAACGGACGATTATCAATCTGTGCCAATAGATTATCTAC
>JADGHY010000265.1 GCA_019683625.1 Thermoflavifilum sp.
GGCCTGAAAAAGGGAAAATCAAATAAAACATCAGCTGATAACGGAAATGATAGTCGTGTGTAATAAATAGGGTGATATAATGCACCAGTGTTTTTAACAATACACTGGCAAAGCCCGTGGTCAATCCCACTAAAATGCCCGAGAGGATTAAAAACTGCTGCCGGCTGAGCTTCTCTCTGAGCCAGCTGAGCGGAATCTCATGTTGGTGAAGCATTTCTTCCGTCTGATGTTGCATGTGCAACAAAAAACGCAACAAACGAAAATAAGATCTGAACTTGGGCATGCCGCTATGCCTGGTTTTGGTTTGCAAAAATAAGTTCAATCTGTTGCAAAATCGGTCTCTTTGGCTGTACAACTCCTATTTTCGGGGAATTTTAATTAAATTCATCCAAATTTTCATCCCTATGCGTGCTTTGTTTTATTTGCTGGCAGCTATTCTGGTATTATTCTGGTTATTAGGTGTGTTTTTGTTCGCTCTTCATGGTTTTGTGCATCTTGCCCTGGCGTTTGGAATCATTTTTCTCTTGCTGGGCCTATTTCGCCGGGAATAATCTTTTTCATTCCATAGGTAACCGTTAATTTTACCTGATGGAATATAAACATACCCATATGGGAAAAGCAGGTGAAGCTTTTGAAAGGTTATTATCCATTATGGATGAGCTGCGTGAAAAATGCCCTTGGGATAGGGCACAAACGGTAGAATCCCTTCGCCAGCTTACGCTTGAAGAGGTGTATGAACTTACCGAAGCCATTGATAAACTTGATTGGGATGCCCTTTGCGAAGAAGCAGGTGACGTTTTGCTGCACGTGGTTTTTTATGCCCGCATCGCACGCGAACAGCAACGGTTCGATATCGTTGATCTCATTGAAAAACTCTGTCAGAAGCTTATTGAACGGCACCCTCATATTTACGGTGAGGTGCATGTGGCTGATGCAGAAGATGTAAAGCGCAACTGGGAACAGATTAAGCTGCAACAGGGTAAAGCATCGGTTTTGAGCGGAGTGCCGGCTTCTCTTCCTGCCCTGGTGAAGGCAATCAGGCTGCAGGAAAAAGCCAAACAGGTAGGATTTGAATGGGAAAATATCCATCAGGTATGGGAAAAAGTACAGGAAGAAACGGCAGAACTTCGGGAAGCCATTGCCCAGCAGCATCAACAGGCTATTGAAGAAGAATTCGGAGATTTATTGTTTGCCTTGGTCAATTATGCTAGATTTCTGCAGGTGGATGCAGAAAAAGCACTGGAGGCAGCCAACAGGAAGTTCAAAGATCGCTTTCAGCTTATGGAACAACAGATTCAACGGGCCGGCAAAGACATTACCCAGCTGAACCTGCAGGAGATGGATGCGATATGGGAACAAGTGAAATCTGCTCCCAGAGGCTGAATCAGGAGCAGTTTCGCTGAAGTTGTTTAACCTCATCAACATGTTTTCCCTTCGGGACTTCAGGAGCTTTCTCTGGAAAAATGGTTACCTGCTCATCGGGGCAGCGTGGTTGCTGACACTTGCTTTTTTAGTGGATCATTACTGGTCTTATTACGCTTCAGATGAACGCATTGCAGCATCCATTCAACAACATCTGCACGAAAGAGAAAACCATGTGCAGAGCATCTTGCAACGCAATGCCCTGATTAATCAATTATTGCGGAGAAATTATGACCAATCCACGCTGAGTGAACTCGATCCCGATCGCTTGGGCATTTACCTGTTTACCTTCTCCGATGGATGGGAAACCTTCTGGAATACCAATCGGGTGAATGTTCCCACTGCTGCCTTACATCTGGCTGAAGGTAGTTATTATCTGCACACCGATCGGGGCAGCTTTGAATTGATTAAAAAAAATCTGGGAGGGCTTTATACCGGAGAAAAATGTTTGATAGCCCTGTTGCCTATTCAGGAAAGCTATTTCAAGGAAAACAAATATCTGCAACCCTTTTTCTGGGGCGAACCTCAACTACCGGCTCATCTGTTTTCCCTTACACGCAAACCCACTTCTTTTCCATTGTATAACCAGGAAGGGAAGGTATTGTGTTATCTGGACAAACAGGCTTCTTCACCGGTATATCAACAGGCAGCACTTAGTGTTTTGCTCAAAGTGTTGGCCTGGATTTGCGTGGGTATATTTTTGAATCTGTTTGCCTCATTTCTCTCCTTTCATGGGAAACGATGGCATGGCCTGGCTTTTCTGATTGCTATTTTGCTGTTGCTTCGCATCATCAGTTATGTGTTCCCGTTTCCGTTTCATTATCGTGAATTTGGATTATTCAACGCTCAGGTATATGCTTCCAGCACTGTTTTAAAATCATTAGGCGATGTATTTATCAATGCCATTCTGCTGGTTTGGGTGATTCTCTTTTTCAGAAGCCAGTATCAAAAAGCCAGATTACCGGCCATGAAGGTAGTGCAGACTTATGGTTGGGCAATTGTGTGTTCGTTTGTGCTGCTGTATGTTGCCCAATTGTTTTCTGACCTCATCAGAAGCCTCGTCATTGATTCCAGAATATCTTTTGACGTCACCAATTTTTATAGCATCAACAATGTATATAGTCTGGTAGGCTTTGTTACGCTCGGACTGATTGTTTATTGCTTCTTTTTTCTTTCCCGGACAGTGAATGAATTTTTATCACAACTTCATCAACAAGCATTTGACCGGAAATATACCCTGCTCGGAGCAGTGGGATTGATCTGGCTTTTGTTTCACATGAGTGATCCTGATATTGGATATGATCTGGTATTAATGCTCTGGGCCATTGTATATGTAATGTTGCTTGATCTGATCGATTATGCCCTGGAGCAAAAATGGATATTAACCCCTTTCGTTAGTTGGCTTCTTCTGCTCACTTTGAGTACTACGGCAATTCTGATTTATTTCAATAATCAGCGGGAAAAAGAAAATCGCAGGCTTCTGGCCATAAACTTATCTAAACCTCAGGACCCGGATACAGAATATTTCTTGAGTGATATCACTGATAGAATTCAGAACGATACTTTTATCCACCAGTTTTTTATTTCACCTTCCCCGGTTACGAAACATATACTGGTTAATTATCTGCTGAATACTTATTTTAATAGTTTCATCAGTAAGTTTGATGTGTATATTTATACATTTAGCTTTGGCTACCAACCTTTATACAATACAGATACACTGAGTTATTCTGCCATCCGAAGCATTC
>JADGHY010000266.1 GCA_019683625.1 Thermoflavifilum sp.
GAATAATATCCGCTATCTGGTTGGCAAGCCGATTTAAGGCATTGGCCTCTTGTTGGATTTGTTGCTGGGCTTCTGTCCAGTTATCTTGCTCTATGGCTTCGCGGGCGCCAGGCAGGGTTTTCACACCGTAGCCAGTATACAAGCCTGGCGCATAGATGGTGTGCTGGTACCACGGCCGATGGGGAAGGCCTTCGGGATCCAGCAGTTTTTGTTCAGTATGAGGAAGCTGAAGATTCATTTGCCGAAGTGCTTGTGCGGAGAGCTTGTTAAGGTCTTGGGTGTAGGAAGCATAAGCCTTGCTCAGGGTATCTAAACGGCTGATTGCATTGAGCAAGGGGCTAAAATCCAGGTAGGGTACGGCCTTTTTTTGCGCTGGCGGGGCTATGTGTTGTTGTGGATCGGCGGAAAGGGTGTAGATTTTTTCTTGTAGCCATTGGTTGACAACGGCAGCTGTATCTCGCTTTTGTTGTTCCAGTCGTTGCAACTGACTGACGTACGATTTCACGGTTTGGGTAAAATGGGTGAAGTCGAAAGGCAGGAGGTCACAGTTGGCAAGCCTAAGGATACATCTGCCCATGGTCTTGCTCAGGGTAATGCCATAGCTGAAAGCTGAATCTTTAAACCGGATGTAGTTCAGATAGGTATCGTACAGGGTATGGTATTCGCCCCCCTCATCTTCTCCGCCGTAGCCCACGTTCAGGGAGGCTATGCCCGCATGTTGAAGGAAGGGAGAATAATCAGATCCGGATCCCAGGGCGCTGATGTGCACGAAGCGAGTACCGTCGAGCACGGGAGCATGATTGCCTTCGCGACTGATAATGCGTGCCCTTAATCGGGCCAGCACATTGGTATCTGTCTCCGGGTCGGGTACGCTCAGGGCTACTTCATTAAAAAATTTTTCCAGGGTATGAGAGCCGCCCACGCCAAGAAAACCGCGGCCGTTGCCGTCACTATTTAGGTACACCACGGCTTTTTGTTGGAGTTCCTGCAGGTGGCCTTCGACCCATTCGGTAGAGCCCAGCAAACCTTGCTCTTCTCCATCCCAGGCACAAAAGACAATTGTGCGCTGAGGCTGCCATCCTTGTTGATGCAGGATGGCCAGTGCCTTTGCTTCGGCAAGCATGGCCACCTGGCCGCTGATAGGGTCAGCAGCCCCATGTACCCAGGCATCGTAGTGATTACCCCGGATAATCCATTGATCAGCATAGGTATTTCCGGGCATTCGGGCAATGACATCATAGCAGGGGACCAGATTCCAATTGCACTTTAATTTTAAATGTACCACGGCAGGACCGGCTCCCAGATGATAGGTGATGGGCAAGGCTCCTCGCCAGGAAGGGGGAGCTACAGGGCCAGAAAGTGCTGCCAGCAAAGGTTGTGCGTCGTGATAAGATATAGGCAGAACCGGAATTTTGGTAAACACCTTCACCTGGTCTAGGCTCAGCCGTTGCGCTCCGGGAGTAGCTGCTACCCCCGGTGTCAACGGATCACCGGAATAGACAGGCATATCCATCACGGAGCCACGTTGCACGCCCCATTGGTTTTTAAATGGCCCTGTGGGATAAGTATCACCTTGATAAAATCCATCATCTGCAGGATCGGAATAAATGAGGCATCCGATGGCTCCGTGTTCTGCAGCTACCTTTGGTTTTATACCCCGCCAGGAATGACCATATCGGGCAATGACAATCTTGCCTTTTACATCAATACCATATCGGGCAAGCAATTCATAATCCTCAGGAAGGCCATAATTCACGTAAACCAGTTGACCAGTCACATCGCCATCGGCCGAATAGGCATTAAAAGGCGGAAGGGCTTCCCGGATTTGCTGGGTGTAGGGGTCGTCGGGCACCGGCTTTTCCATTAGGGAAGCCTCGAAATGGTGAGGAGCCGTTAGTTCCAGCACACGTACCTCGGGGGTTGGGAACAGCACTTCGTAGGTATCTATTTCGGTTTCATAGCCCCAGGAATGCAACAAAGAATCCAAGAAAAGGGCATTTTGGTGATCGTATGCCGAGCCCAGATGATGAGGATGAGCAGATAGCCGTTTCATCCAGGCATCCAGGTCTTTAGCCTGCAGCAATTTGTCAAATCGTTGTTCCAGTTGTTGTTCAACTTCAGCATGAGCAGGCGTAAATCCCAGCAGGCTAGCTGTTGCGGAGGATTGTGCCGGCAAATTGGCAACTTGTGCGAAACCAGGATGAGCCAACAGGCCAATCAACAAGCAGCTGCACAGAAGACGGCAGATACAGAAAGTGTTCATCTTGCTTAGATTTTGTTTAAGCGAAAATATCGTGTGCCTGCAGGAAATGCAAGCTGATTTTGATAAACGCAAAACACTGGTCTTATCTCAATCGTTGCATCGGTCAGGATATTGTTCCAATGCCACTTTCAGGCATTTCATAGCCCGAACCAAGGCCGCTTCTTCCAGGACATAGGCAATGCGCACCTGCTGGGTACCTAATCCGGGTGTAACGTAGAATCCTGCACCAGGAGCCATCATCACCGTTTCTCCTTCATAGGAAAAGCTTTCCAGCATCCATTGGCAGAAAGCATCGGCATCGCGCACAGGTAATTTAGCCATGGCATAAAATGCGCCCTTGGGCATGGGACAAAATACACCCGGCATTTCATTGAGCAATTGTACCAGGGTATTTCTTCGCTGGACGTATTCTTTACGCGTGGCTTCAAAATAATCGGCAGGGAGGTCGAGGGCTGCAGCTGCACCAATTTGTTCCAGGGTGGGAGGCGAAAGCCTGGCCTGAGCATATTTTAGGGCAGCAGCCATCACTTCCGGATGGTGGGAAATCAGCGCACCAATGCGTGCACCGCAAGCACTATAACGTTTTGAAATCGTGTCGAGCAAAATCACCTGATCTCGGATGGATGGAAGAGAAAGTGCAGAGTGATGGGTGCCTTCGTAACAAAATTCCCGATAAGCTTCATCTGAAAACAAAAACAACTGATGTTTGCGGCAAATATCTTCCAGCACCTGCAGCTCTTCCAGGCTATACACGTGTCCGGTTGGGTTATTGGGATTGCAGATCAAGATGGCTTTGGTGCGCGGACTGATAGCTTGTTCAAAAGCCCTTCGGTCGGGCAGGGCAAATCCCGTTTCGATGGTGGAGAGAATGGGCTTTACCACAATATTGGCT
>JADGHY010000267.1 GCA_019683625.1 Thermoflavifilum sp.
ATCGCACAAAGCCCATAGTGAGAAACCTGGTGAATAATTGGCCTTTTTGAAAACCATACAGAATTATTACTTTTCAGGAACCAAACATTTCCTTATGGCTATCATGATTCAATCGCAGGAAAGCCAGCAGCAAGCCACAGCGAGCCACACGCGTTTTGGATTTGCGTTGGTAACCAGTTTATTTTTCCTATGGGGGTTTGCCTATGGATTGTTAGATTCCTTGAATAAGCACTTTCAGGATGTATTTCAAATCACCAAATTGCGTTCGGCCTGGTTGCAAGCCGCTTATTTTGGAGGATATTTTCTGATGGCTTTGCCCGCCGGCCTGATCATGAAAAGTTTGGGATACAAGCGGGGCATCCTCATCGGGTTAAGTTTGTATGCTCTTGGTGCTTTCTTTTTTTATCCCTCTTCACAATGGCATAGTTTCAATGCATTTCTGATTGCGCTTTTTATCTTGGCTTGCGGCCTTTGTTGCCTGGAAACAGCCGCCAATCCTTATGTAACTGTATTGGGGCCCAGGCATCAGGCAGCTTTTCGCATTAATCTCGCTCAGTCATTCAATGGTGTAGGTTCTTTTCTGGGGCCCTTTCTGGCTTCTCAGTTGTTCTTCAAACATGCGGAGCACAATGTTTCCTTGCAAACGGTTCAATATACCTATCTGGGTATTGCTGTGCTGGTGGTGTTAATCGCCTGTTTGTTTTATTTCACGCCTCTTCCTGAAATCAATGAAGAAGCACAATTGCAGCAGGAAGCGCATATTCATTCGCGGCCGCTGTTTCAGAACAGGCATTTTGTGCTGGGTGTCGTGGCTCAGTTTTTCTATGTGGCCGCTCAGGTGGGCGTAGCTGCATTTTTTATTAATTATGTGATTGAAAACTGGCAAAAGGCCACACCCAGTTTAGCTGCCATACTGCTGGGAGTGAGCCTGATATTGTTTACACTGGGAAGATTTATCGGCACGTTGTTGATGAAATGGATAGCCGCAGAAAAACTCCTGGCCTGTTATGCCGTCGTCAATGTACTGCTGTGTGTGATGGTGATTTTTTTTCATGGTGAAATTTCCGTGATGGCATTGATGGCCATTTTCTTTTTCGAATCCATCATGTTTCCCACCATATTTGCTTTAGGTGTACGCAATTTAGGGCAACATACCCGACAAGGCGGATCATTTATCATTATGTCGATTGTAGGAGGGGCACTTAGTCCGTTGCTGATGGGATGGATTGCCGATCAGCAGCACAGTACAGCGCAGGCATTTATCGTGCCCTTGATTTGCTTTTTTGTTGTAGCCTATTATGGTTTTTGGGGTTATCGGGTAAGCTCCTGATATCATGTATGTTTATTTTAACCTGATATAATCCAGGCTGTCCGGTCATTTGCAGGTGTGTTGACTATCTGGCAGATTTCACTTATCTTGTTGCAGATCAAGAGACATGCAGTTTCAGAAAATATCGCTGAGCATCTGTATCTTTTCAAGTGCCGCATGGTGGGGAGTTCTGTCTTATGCGCAAGACCGCATAAGTCCTGATAGCAGCACTGTGTATTACGGCGTAGCCAGTTATTATGGTGTGTCATTTAACGGGCAACAAACCGCCAATGGCGATATCTTCGATGTCACTCATTTTACCGCAGCGAGCAACCTATTGCCCATGGATCAATATGTGTTGGTCACCAATTTGCACAATCATCGTAAGGCTGTAGTAAAGATCAATGATCGCATGGCCTCGGGAAACCAGCGCCTGATAGATGTTTCAGAAGCCGTGGCCCGCAGGTTGGGCTTCAGGGCAAGAGGTATCACGCGGGTAAAAGTGCAACTGATTCCAGGCTGGGTCATCAACTGGTTTGATCTGGCTGCGTTAGATACCATGCAACAACTTGATCACCGATAATAATTTTTCGGATTAAAGCCTTTTTCCTGATATTTTATAGATACAACCAAGCTATCGTTGTATATTTTCTATTTCTTGATCTGATTCATTGTGGAATATACATTCGTGTGTTTGTATTGCGTTAAGCGCTAACTTTGCTGCAAAGCCTGCTTGGTATGTCAGTTATTTCTCAGCGTGTATCTTTTGACGATACTGCCGCAGCTTTTTCTTTCCGCGACGATCGCGAATTAACGCGCATTTACTGGTTATTTTGGCTCATGAACTTGGGATGGCTCACCCATCTGGCCAAATATTTGATTCCTGTTATCATTCGCTTGCATCTACCTGTAAAAAAATGGATTCGCAACACCCTGTATCGGCAATTTTGTGGAGGGGAAACGTTGGAGCAAGTGATGCAAACGGCCGAAAGGCTTGCTCGTGTTGGGATGCATATCATTCTGGATTATGGTGTGGAAGGCAAGGAAACAGAAGAAGTATTTGAGCAAACCTGTGCTGAATATATTCGCATGGTCGGCTATGCATCACGCCAGCCCAATATCCCTTTCATTGCTGTGAAGATGACGGGCTTGGCACACACACAAATACTGGAAAAATTACATGCCCATCAACCATTATCGGATGCGGAACAAGCAGCATGGCAGCGTGCTTGTCAGCGGCTTGAACGTATTGTACAGCAGGCAGCGCAACAGCATATCGGGGTGATGGTAGATGCAGAAGAAAGCTGGATACAAACGCCTATTGACGAACTGGTGATCAAGTTGATGCGAAGATATAATCAGCAGGCTCCTGTTTTGTTTCAAACCTATCAGCTATATCGTGCAGATCGGTTAGACTTGTTAAAAGCACATATCCGCGCAGCAGAGGAAGATGGGTTTTTTCTGGGTGCCAAATTGGTACGGGGGGCTTATCTGGAAAAAGAAAGGCGGAGAGCGGCAGAGAAAGGATATCCAAGCCCTGTACATGCTTCAAAAGCAGATACAGACAGGGATTATAATGAAGCAATTCAATACTGCATCGCTCATCTTCATCATGTGAGCTGTTGCATTGCCACACACAATGAGAAGAGTTGTCAGTTGGCTATTCAGCTCATGGAAGAAAAACAAATTGCCCCACATCACTCACATGTGTGGTTTTCCCAGCTATATGGGATGAGTGATCATATCAGTTTTAATTTATCCCAGTATGGATATAGGGTTTGTAAATATCTTCCTTATGGCCCTTTGGAGGATGTCATTCCTTATCTCATGCGGCGTGCGCAGGAGA
>JADGHY010000268.1 GCA_019683625.1 Thermoflavifilum sp.
ACGTAGTAATTTAAATAAGGCTCTAACAGATTTTCGATGGCTGTTTTATAAGCATCCTGCACATTGAGCACATCGGAAAGCAGCAAGGGGTGGGAAGTCCAGCCCGATTGTTTTTTCAGGAAGCGGATGCTTTCCGGGTAGCCTTCCAGATTATCGACGAGGGATTTGAGCAGTTGGTATTCGTTTTTCCGGGCGTCAAGCACACGGGTTTTCTCGCGCATCTGCTCCCTAAGCTGGTCGAGTGATTGCTGCAGGGATAAGATCTGCTGTTTGCCGGATTGGTGAGCCTCTTTCAGTTGTTGCAGTTGTTGCTGGATACCGGCAATGGATTGGGTAAGGCTTGTTTTGCGATCCTGCAGTTGTTGCAGTTGTGTGACACGTTGTTGAAATTCCTGTTCATATTGGCGGATGAGGCGTTCGGTATTTTGCCGGGACGTTTCCCCCACGGCCATCTTTTTTTCCAGTTCAAATTGCTGGCGGCGCAGCTCTTGCTGGGTATGCTGCAAGGCAGACAGGGTTGATTTATGCGATTCCCAGCTTTGTCTGGCTTGCTGATAGGTGTTTGACAGGGATTGTCCGGATATTTCCAGCTGCTGCAACTGTTGCTGTTCTTGCTGAAGTTGGGTTGTTAAGTTGGTGATGTTTTCCTGCAGTTGCTGAAGTTGTGTGCCGGCTTGCGAGAGGAATTGGCTTTGCTGATTAGCTTTTTCCTGCAGATGATTGAGGCGTTGGCGGGCGAGCTGTTGTTCATTTTCTTTTGTACGGATCTGGTTTTGCAGATCGTTGACTGATTTTTGGTGGGTTTGCAAATCTTTTTCTAAGGTAATGAGCTGATTTTTATCTTGTTCCAAGGCCGCCTCTTGTGTGGCAATAGTGGCATCCAGTTCGGCCTTGCGATTGGTTTCTGTGGTAAATTGTTGTTCCAGTTCCTGAAAGCTGACATGGAAAGTTTCGAGTATGGCTTTAGCCAGTTCAATGCTGATGCGTTTGTATTCTTTTTTGATTTCCTGATAACGTTCGGCTTTGCGGGCCTGGCTTTCCAGGGTTTTCAGGTTATGTTGAATTTCATACAGCAGGTCTTCGATCCGGCTAAGGTCATTTTCAGTAGCTTCCAGTTTTTGTTTAGCTTCTTTTTTGCGGGTTTTGTATACGGAGATGCCCGCTGCCTGCTCAAACATGCGTCGGCGGCTGTTGTCTTTATCTTTGATGATATCATCCACCATGCCCAGCTCAATGATTGCATAGGAATCGCTGCTGACGCCGGTATCCAAAAATAGATTCTGAATATCTTTCAATCGGCAGGTAACATCGTTCAGCCGGTATTCGCTTTCGCCGTTTTTATAAAATCTGCGGGTGATGGTGACGGTAGTAAATTCGGTGGGGAGGATGTTACGGGTATTTTCAAAAGTCAGGGATACTTCGGCCACGCCGCTGGCAGCGCGGGTTTTGGAGCCGTTGAAGATTAAACTTTCCAATGAATCGGAACGGAGGTTACTGATTTTGTGTTCCCCAATCACCCAGCGGATAGCATCCACAATATTGCTTTTGCCACAGCCATTCGGGCCCACCACGCCGGTGATGCGTTCATCAAAATGAATGACCGTTTTGTCGGCAAAACTTTTAAATCCTTTGATTTCAAGTGTTTTAAGTCGCACTCCAGCTTATTTTAAGGCAACAAAAATAATAGGATTTAGGCTTATGAGGGGTAAGCTCATGGAACACACTTCAGCTTTGGCTGCAAACTGCTGGCAGGCTTGTGTGAGGAAGAGCAGGAAAATTTTTCAGGCAGGCTTATTGGCCTGTAAAATTTCATGGCCCATTTTATCGCGTTTGGTTTTCAGGTAAAATTCGTTGTAAGGGTTAGGCGGAATTTCGATGGGCACATTTTCTACGATTTCCAGTCCATATCCGCTTAAGCCTGCACGCTTTTTCGGGTTGTTGGTCATGAGGCGCATCTTGGTTACACCCAGGTAGCGGAGGATTTGGGCGCCCACGCCGTAGTCCCGTTCATCCATTTTAAAGCCCAGAGCCAGATTAGCTTCTACGGTATCTTTTCCTTCTTCCTGGAGTTTATAGGCTTTCAGCTTATTGATGAGGCCAATGCCGCGCCCTTCTTGATTCATGTACAGCACCACGCCCTTGCCGGCTTTTTCCACCATTTGCATGGCCGCATGCAGCTGCTCCCCACAATCGCAACGCAGCGAATGCAGGATATCGCCCGTAAAGCAGGAAGAATGTACCCGTACCAGAATGGGTTCATCTTTTGTCCATTGACCTTTAACCAGTGCAAGGTGGATATCGCCCGAGTTGGTTTGCCGGAAAGCCACAAGGTCGAAAAAGCCGTATTTGGTGGGCATTTTTACGCGCACCACTTCTTCAATAAGGGATTCGGTGCGCAGGCGGTAAGCGATAAGGTCCTGGATGGAGATGAGTTTAAGGCCAAACTTGTCGGCAATTTTTTTCAGTTCGGGCAGGCGGGCCATGGTGCCATCTTCATTCATGATTTCCACCAGCACTCCGCCATGAGGGGGAGGAAAGCCTGCCAGGCGCACCAGATCTATAGTGGCTTCGGTGTGTCCTGCCCGGCGCAATACGCCACCCGGCATAGCCCGCAGGGGAAAGATGTGCCCGGGCCGCCCCAGATCTTCTTTCCGGGTGGAAGGATCCACTAAGGCACGCACCGTCTTTGCCCGATCATGAGCCGAAATGCCCGTGGTGCAACCGTGCCCCAACAGGTCAACGGACACGGTAAAAGGGGTTTGGTGGAGGGCAGTATTATGTTGAACCATCAGATCGAGGCCCAGCTCATCGCAGCGTTCGGCAGAGAGAGGAGCGCATATCAACCCCCTACCGTGGATAGACATGAAGTTGATGATTTCGGGGGTGACGGTATGCGCTGCACCCACAAAATCCCCCTCATTTTCCCTGGATTCATCATCCACCACAATAACCAATTTCCCCTTTTTGATGTCCTCAATGGCTGATTCAATGCTGTCTAACATGATGATTGTTTGAATACCCAAAATTACAACAACTTCGCGGGCTTTGGGTTTAAGGCCTTTTTGTTCCGGTCATCGGAAAGTTATTTTTGCCGGAAAAGGGCTTGGGGGGGCTGACAGAACGGCGGTTAAAGAGTTCATAATTTGTTC
>JADGHY010000269.1 GCA_019683625.1 Thermoflavifilum sp.
TTTGACAAGTATACCAATCAACCATTTTTCAAACAGATGATAAATTTTTTTGAATGTTGAAAATGATTCAGGTTGGGAACGATGTTTGTTATGAAATTGTCAATGGTTTCACTAAAACCCATATGCTATGAGAAAGCTCATGATGGCGGCAATCCTTTTGTCCGCAGCAGGCCTTATGTCAATGGCCTTCAAACCTTCCCCAGCGTCCTTTTCGCCGCGTAGTTCTTCCCTTTCAGCCGTAGATACGGTTCCTACCCGGGCCGATTCTACCTCCGGAACCGATACCTCTGGCGAAAAGGCTGATACGCCCACGATTCAGGTGGATACCGGCTCTGCCCTCCCGCCTGGTAATTGAGCAGCTGAGCCTGCATAGCTGAATGGCTGTGCAGGCTTTTTCCTCAAAAATGATACATGAGCTGTGCCGTGAAAAAGAAGAAGGATGCAGATTCCTGACGGGTAAACCCAGGGGTGTTGGTCGGGAAAATCCAGTAGGGCGTGAGAGTAGCTTCCCAATGGGTGATTTTCAATGAAAGCGGAAGATGCAGTTCAGCCGAAAGCAATTGATACTGCTTCACGGCCTTTTGTTGTTGCTGGGTGATTTCCTGTACGGGCAGATCGGGCACGAGAGGCGATTGCTGAAGGGTTTTGGTGTAATAGGTTTTGTAAAAGGTTTGAGTACCTGCATCCAGCGCCACCACGGGCTTCAGGGTGAAAACAGGACGATGCCCTAAACTGATGGGCCATCCTATCTGAAACTGATTGAGCCAATCATGCGTTTGCTCGCTTATGAGATAACTGGTTTCCAGCGATGTTTCCAGGTGTGGCGCCTGATACATCAGATTTATATCGCCAATCCCCTTCAGGGAAGAAAGCAGATTTGCCTGTGCTGTATCCATCCAGTATTGGCTGTAGGAAAACACGAAAGCAAATTTTTTACCCGGATGCCAAACATATCCCGGTGTAAGGCTTATACCTTCCCACAACTTACCGTTATGCCCTGCATGCAGATAGCTAAGCACGCTTAGAAAAAAGCCGGGTTTTGTGCTGAGCGTGAGGGATGGCATCCAGTAAGCCATAGAGGAAGAATCCCGTCGTCCGCTATAGGTGAATTGAGAAAGATAGGTAATTCCTGCATGCCATTGCCATGCTGAGGTGGAATCGTTGGTTTGAGCCATCACCGGTCGAATCCATGGCAGACACAAGCTAAGCCATACATAGGGTATCCATTTGCGCATGGAACTGCAATTTTTTTTAGGAAAGAAAAACAGGACCGGGAGCAAAAGATCTCCCGATCCTGTTGAAAAGATCATTAGTGATGGATGCCGCCATTGGCTTCAGCCTGGCCCGACACTTTTACCTGATTGCGGCCTGCTTTGGCTTCAACTTCAGCTTTGCCCTGCTGCTGTGTGGCTATAGATGAGCCATGAGCAGTTGCCTGGCCTTGTGTGGAGCCCGAAGCGGAAACCTGAGTGTTGCTGGCTGTTTGCTGAGCTTTTCTGGCTTCTTTCCGGGCCTGACGCGCAGCTCTGTGGGCCATTTTCCTTTCATGCTTCAGCAAGGCATGGGAGGAAGCATTCACCTGCGTGCTTTGCTTGGCTTCAGCCTGTGCGGCCGTGTTTAAGCCGTTGGCAGCTACGCCACCGGATGCTGAAAGAGCTGTGGCTGCATTGCCGTTTAAAGCAGTGGTTGTGCTCTGAGCCGTTTGCACAGCCGAACGCGTGGCTTGTGTGGCAGCCTGGGTAGCTTCAACGGTTACTGCCTGGGTTGCCGGAATAGCAGCACGTGCAGCAGCTTGTGTAGCCGTTTGCACGCCTACATTCACCTGAGCATGGCCCAATGTGGCTATTCCACAACCAGCCATTAGCAATGCGAACAATTGCCATTTCCTTTTCATAGTACATGGGTTTTTGGTGAAAAAATGATGAAACAAAATGAAAACCGAAATACCAAAGACAAGGAGTGTGCCAGAAAAAGCCAACTTGGAATATTGAACAGAAAGGCGTAAACGAAGAGATTATGCAGTATGCATGGAAAACGATGCAGGAAACGATTTGAGATGGTTAGGTAAATTTAGGGTGCCGGCCAGCAAACGGGGCGTTGTTGGGCAATCAGCAATAAGTCGGCCAGCACAATAGCGGTCACGGCTTCCAAAACCACCGGAACACGTAAGGCTATGCAGAGATCATGCCGGCCTTTGACGCTAAATGGCTCCACTTCGCCGGAGCGAAGATTAAGGGTATGCTGGGTTTTAGGCGTAGAAGATGTGGGTTTCACCACCACCCGAAAAACCAAAGGATTGCCGTTCGTGAGTCCGCCCACCACTCCGCCGGCATGATTGGTGGCCGTCTTTCCGCTTTTGTCGATGATGGGATCATTATGTTCACTGCCAAACATCCGAGCCGCCCTAAAGCCCGCACCAAATTCGATACCCTTGATGGCAGGAATGGCAAACACGGCATGGGCGATTAAGGATTCCACCGAATCGAAGAAGGGTTCGCCCAATCCGGCTGGTAATCCTGTGGCCACGCATTCCACGATGCCGCCGATAGAGTCTTTGGCTGCAATTGCTTTCTCTAATCCTTTTTCCCAATCCGTCTCCCCACCAATTTCCATGATGCGGGCCTGAATGTCAATCGGAGCATCGCCTTGGTGCAGGATCTTTTTAGCAATGACTCCGGCGGCCACAAGCGGCAAGGTGAGGCGGCCGCTGAAATGACCTCCACCGCGATAGTCTTCATACCCTCCGTATTTGATACGAGCCACCCAATCGGCATGGCCGGGCCGAGGGATGTCGCGTTGCTTTTCATAGTCTGCCGAGCGGGTATTTTGATTTTCAAACCATATCATGATGGGAGAGCCGGTGGTATGTTGTTGAAATACACCCGACTGGATGATAGGCATATCGGCTTCCTGGCGCGGTGTAGTGCCCTTAGCCCCGGGTTTCCGCCGGGCAATGTCGGGCAAAAAATCTTCCTCAGCTAACGGAATGCCTGCCGGGCAGCCATCTACAATGATGCCCACTCCCGGCCCATGTGATTCTCCAAAGATAGAAACCCGAAAAATTCTTCCCAGGCTGTTCATACTCCTATCATCATTAAGAATATACAATCATTCACGACATCACCTTGGATGGAAC
>JADGHY010000270.1 GCA_019683625.1 Thermoflavifilum sp.
GTTTTCAACGGAGAGGTACCAGGGTACACAGTCCTGGCTATTACCTCCACATTGAACCGGGTGGCAATAGTTTCGTGGGCGGGGGTATCTGGCATCCCTTTCCGGAAGATTTAAAAAAAATCCGGCAGGAAATTGACTATAATCTGGAAGAATTTGAAGCGCTGCTTCAACAGCCTGCCTTTAAGCGGAGTTTCGGGGCATTAGTTGATGAAGAAGCCTTGCAACGTCCGCCAAAAGGGTACCCAGCAGATCATCCGGGTATTAGCTATTTAAAAATGCGCAATTTCGTGGTGGGCTACAGCTTGTCCGATGAGCAGGTACTATCCCCTCAGCTGGGAAAGCAAATCGTTAGCAGTTTCACCCTGATGAAACCTTTTATTGATTTCTTATCTCGTGCACTCGATTAGCCCAGCCATCCCCGCTGATGAAGATATTCGGCAATCTGGACGGCATTGGTAGCGGCTCCTTTGCGAAGGTTGTCGGCCACAATCCACAAATTCAGGCTTCTGGGTTGCGATTCGTCGCGGCGAATACGGCCCACAAATACCTCATCTTTTTCGTGGGCACAAAGTGGCATGGGGTATTTTGACTGAGCAGGATCGTCCACTACCACCACGCCAGGTGTGTGTTCAAATAAGCGCCGCACCTCCTGCAGGTCATATTCGGTTTCAAATTCCACATTCACCGATTCGCTATGGCCGCCTATCACCGGGATGCGCACCGTAGTGGCCGTTACCCGAATGGTGTCGTCCCGCATGATTTTTTTGGTTTCGTTCACCATTTTCATCTCTTCCTTGGTATATCCGTTTTCCAGAAACACATCAATCTGCGGAATCACATTCAAGTCGATCGGATAGGGATAAACCTTCTGCGCTTCACGGCCTGCCCGTTCATCCATCAGTTGCTGGACGGCTTTTGCGCCGGTGCCGGTAACGGATTGGTACGTGGAAACCACCACCCTTTTCACCCGATAGGCCTTGTGCAGGGGATGCAAGACCATCACCATCTGGATGGTGGAGCAGTTGGGGTTGGCTATGATCTTATCGTCAGGAGTCAACACGTCAGCGTTGATTTCCGGCACCACCAGTTTTTTGGTAGGATCCATTCGCCAGGCCGAGGAATTATCGACCACGGTGGTGCCAACTTCGGCAAAGCGGGGAGCCAAGGCCAGGGAAGTACTGCCCCCTGCTGAAAATAAGGCCAGGGCCGGCTTGGCCTGGATAGCCGTATCGGCATCAACCACTTTATAGGCTTTTCCCTGGAAGGTAACGGTTTTACCGACCGACTTTGCGGAAGCCACCGGAATCAATTCGGTTACCGGAAATTTGCGTTCTTCCAATACCTGCAACATCTTGGTGCCCACCAGGCCTGTTGCGCCGACGACTGCTACTTTCATGTAAACCAGTTTGCTGATGAAAAATCTTTGTAATCGGGGGCAAAGATAGAGTAGCCTTAGGGAAAATATTCCGGGGTTGTGTCAAATATTCATAAAAAAATGGGTTAATAATTTGGAAAGTTTCAAATTGAATGGCTTGTTTATTGCACAAGATCAATATCAAAGTGCATCAAATCCACAAATTGCCGGATGCGGAGCTCGATATCGTCTGATGAAATTTCTTTGAGGCGTTGCACGCCAAATTTTTCGACGCAAAAAGAGGCCATAGCCGAACCCACCACCACGGCTGTTTTCAGGTTTTCGAAGGAAAGATCACCGCTGTGGGCAATATATCCCATGAAGCCGCCCGCAAAGGTATCCCCGGCTCCGGTAGGATCAAAGACTTCTTCCAGAGGCAGGGCAGGAGCAAAAAAGGCATGGTTCTTATAAAACAACAATGCACCATGTTCTCCTTTTTTGATCACCACATACCGGGGGCCCATACGGTGGATGGTGCGGGCAGCCTTTACCAATGAGTATTCCCCGCTGAGCTGACGGGCTTCGGCATCGTTAATGAGCAGGGCATCCACCTTGTTCAGCACCTTTTTCAGGACATCCATCTGGGTATCCATCCAGAAATTCATGGTATCCATGGCGATCAGCCTGGGACGTTGTTCCAACTGTTGAATGACGCTTAGCTGTACATCCGGTGAAAGATTGCCCAGCATTACATACTCGGCCCGGCGAAAGCCTGCCGGCACCACTGGCTGAAAATCGGCCAGCACGTTTAATTCTGTGACCAGGGTATCGCGGCTGTTCATGTCCAGATGATACCGTCCGGCCCAGTAAAAACTTTTCTGGTTTTTTTTGATCTGTACACCACTCAGGTCCACCCCCCTGGCAGCTAACTCTTCTAATTCCTGCTGGGGGAAATCGCCACCCACCACCGAAATTTGCTGCACGGGTTGCACGAAACTCGAGGCAGCCCAAGCAATATAGGTTGCTGCGCCGCCCACAATGCGATCAGTCTTCCCGAAAGGCGTCTCTATGGAATCAAAGGCCATGGAGCCTACTACCAGTAATGCCATAATGTGGAAAATGAAAACCTCGTAAAGGTAAGGAGATCCTCCTTTCGGAAAAGAAATTTCTTTGTATTCTCTTGATTTCTATGGAGATATACGTATCTTTAGGGTCAATTACTCCTGATTCCCACCGTACTCACCAGCCTTAGTGACCCATTTTTGCGCGGCGTATTTCCAAACCCTATTGTCACAGTTTTGCTTTTCCACGCTTTGCGCTTATTTTGCGTATTTTTTACATATCAAAGCCTGTTTATGTGGTCAATCCGGTCTTTTGGCCGGATTGGCTTTTTTGTATCTGCTGCTTGCTCAGCTTTTCCCTACCTTTGCGGGCTGAATTTTGCCGATCATGGATATTCGCAATGTTGCCATCATCGCTCATGTGGATCATGGGAAGACGACGCTGGTGGACAATTTGATTTATCAGACCCATTTGTTGCGCGACAATCAGGAAATGGGCAGCCTGATTTTAGATCAGAATGATCTGGAGCGGGAAAGGGGAATTACCATTTTTTCCAAGAACATCAGCATTTTTTATAAGGGTGTAAAAATAAATATCATCGATACGCCGGGGCATGCTGATTTTGGTGGTGAGGTGGAGCGGGTGTTGCGGATGGCCGATGGAGTATTGCTGCTGGTCGATGCCTTTGAAG
>JADGHY010000271.1 GCA_019683625.1 Thermoflavifilum sp.
AACGAAATCCACTTCGTGTTCAAAATACTTCAAGACCGTCCCGAATGCCCCATCAAAATGTGCAATTTTTTCCCCGTGTTCCTGCACGGCTCCCACCCGTTTCCAGCCTTGTAGGGATTGAAAATGGAATGAGGTGGGAATGGGCCCTTCACCTGCATCCTGTGCATAAATATGCCATCCGGGATCAATGCTCGCCCGGAAATGTAGGGCATACGTGGAGTCGTTGATTTTTTCGGTTGAAAAATTCCAGCGTACTGGATTTAAAAGCTGGGCCTGCAGAGGAGCATCATTCAACATGCCTAAAAATGCAATCAGGAAAAATGTTTTCTTCATCAGGTCATGTTTAGTTTGGCAATAAGTAAGGTATGCAAAAATGCTGGAATTCAAGGAAAAGCTTTGTGCTTGTGGCTACACGAGCATTTAATTTTAACAAAATGATGATGGGTAAGGTTGAAGAAAACTCAAGCAATCACAATGCCTTAGATTGAGGGGTCAACGAGGCATCTGGGGTAGGATGTTGCCTGCGCGAAGCAGTACCGGAAAGAATGCTTTCGAAAATGAGTCGGCCATCTGTATTGCCAAGTTCGGCAAATACGGCTCTTTCGGGATGAGGCATCATGCCAAAAACATTTTTTTCCGGATTGCAAATGCCGGCAATATGATGTGCAGCACCGTTAGGATTGCTTGCAGCCGTGATTTTACCTTGAGCATCGCAATATTGAAAAATCACCTGGCCATGGGCAAACAATTGTTCAATGGTCTGTGCATCGGCATAATAGCGCCCTTCAGCATGGGCAATAGGGATGAGCAGCGGGCGATGGGCAGCTTTGGCAGTCAGCAGGGTATTGGGCTGCTGGCTGATGATATAGGTATTCCGGCAAATGAAATGTTGTCCCGCATTGGGAAGCAGCACGCCCGGCAAGAGATGGGCTTCGCAGAGAATTTGAAATCCGTTGCACACTCCCAGCACTTTTCCTCCTTTCCGGGCAAACGCCATGATGGAAGACATGATAGGGCTAAAACGTGCCAATGCTCCACACCGCAGATAATCGCCATAAGAAAAGCCTCCGGGCAAAATGATCATATCATCTGTAGAAAAAGCTGAAAGATCTTTGTCCTTATGCCAGAGCCGAATTACTTCCTGCCCCATGGCTTGCAGGGCATCTATCATATCCTGGTCGCAATTTGATCCCGGGAAGGTGACCACACCGAATTTCATACGAGAAGAAAATTTAGCAAAATCATGGCATCCGATTCTTTCGTGCCCAAAGATTTCATTTTTGCAAAGGTAGGATTCCCTCAAGAAATGTTTTTAGAAAGGGTTTTTCCAAGGGAAGAGCTGGATTTGAGGTTGATGCGCGGGCAGGTAAATCGTGGCCCAGGCCAGCAAAATCAGCAACAGGTGCAGTGCATTTACCGTCCACACCCAGCGGCGTACCGGCAGATACCACCATAAATTGCTGGCAAAAGCAGCAATCACCACCACCAGCGGAAGCCAGTCGGCCTCGGAAGCCCCTCCCAGCAATATCTTTCCAAGGGCTATGATTCCAAAACAAAGCAACAATATCCAGCTCTTGCGCACCTGAATGACCATACCGGAAAGATGAATCCATACCAGGGTAAATCCGATGATAAACATGAAGCCCAGTACTCCTGTTGCCAGCCAGGTCCATGGATTGAGCGGGCCGATAGGCCATTGCATGTGGAACGGCAGTTTCCACATCTCCCAGGAAAAATGATTGAGCAAAAAACTTATGACTGCATAAAAATAAAAAGGGGTGAGCCATCCCATCAGCACCAGCAGCCATTCTGCCACGCGAAAAGGTCGGTTGACGAGCATCATGATCCATAATAACATCAAAAAAAGGCTGAAAGAAATTGAAAGCAAACTGGCTATGCCTAAGCTAAGACCTGCGTGATAGAGCTGAGGGCGTTTGATCACCTGATGATCGGGATGCAAGACAAGGGCAACAGCTGGCAATAAAAAACAGGTAGCCAGCAGCGATGCGGATACCTGATTCCAGGCAGGCTCAAAAGTGCTTAGCAAGATAAAACTCATTGCCGGGTAATAATTTCTGCCCGGCAACAAGTGATAACGAATCAGCATTTGGTTCAGTTGCAAGGCAAGGATCAATAACAACACTATGGCTATCCATTGAAAATGGCCGTTACCCCAGTGCAATTGATGTTCCAAAAGGCTAATCAGGGAAGTGTATAAAAATCCGGCTTGGGCTTCTTTGGCTAATGGCAAGGGATGAATGAGAAATAAAATCTTTACACCAAGCGTGTATAGCATGAGCCACACGAGAGTAGTGGGGTTGCCCGATCGGAACAAATGTGTCACGTTCAGAATTGGATTTTTGCAAAGCAAACGAAATTCCGATAAATGCAGGGAATTACAGTTTCATTTGCACTGATTTGTTTGCCATATCGGGGCATAAACACATAACCCCGGTCAAGCCCGCGCATCGTTGGCTGCATGGTTAATTTCCCATCTGGCGAAATGGTTACATCTCTTAAGATGTATGAACGACGATAAGGCTCGTTGTAGAGAAAATGCAATGCCAATCCTGTGTTCATCAGCTGATAAGAAAGGAAATCATCGGTTTGATCATCATATTGATCTTTGCGGACAAAATTGCTCCACTCCAGCTTTCCCGTTGCATCGTATGACAACACGGCAATATCGTTGTAATGAAACCGGCTATAGCCCATACTCCGGTAAAATGGGCTATAGAACCATGGAGAAAAGGGCGTGTAGTAAAAATCATAGTAGGGATAAAGCGTATAAGGGCCATAAAGATAATCCCATCGGTTCCAGGGATTATAGCCAGAACTGGAGTAAAAAGACTCGGCTGTGATCAGGAAACCTCCATCGCTTTTGAGAATCAGTTGCCGCAAAAAATAATCATCAAAAGCATCCTCGCGGGGAGCTCCGTTGCGTGCTCCGGCCTTCAGGTTATCATCAAACGGGATGAACTTTACCACATCAACGCTATCGGTTAGGTATCGATACCGCACGTAGCAAAGCCCGGCTACATCATTTCTTCTGGTGTCATAATAAAATGAAACCGCATAACTTACATGATGATC
>JADGHY010000272.1 GCA_019683625.1 Thermoflavifilum sp.
CATCCATCCACTTCGTCGATGCAAGCTGATTCATGTTAGGCTATCTTGGTATAGCAAAAATAGGAAATCGCGGGCATGCGATATGCTTTCTCCCAAGAAATGGTGCTATTAGCCTGTTCCAGGCAAACCCATACGCGAGGCCGGAAAGAATTTGTATCTTTCCTGAAGTGCATTGCCCATGAAAAAATTATTTCTTGCAGGCTTAGCTTTCATATTTATTTCTCCGGGACATGCTCAACGGATAGTTTCGCTCACCCTGGATGGAGCCATCAATCCCGCCACGGCTCAATATGTGCATCGGGGCATTGAGGAGGCATCCCGGCAACGGGCCACTGCTGTATTGATTCATCTTAATACGCCGGGGGGATTGCTGGAGTCAACCCGCCACATGGTGGGCGACATCTTAGATGCGCCATTACCGGTGATCGTGTATATAGCGCCGGCCGGGGCGCATGCCGGATCGGCCGGGGTATTTGTTACCCTTGCCGCCCATATTGCGGCCATGGCCCCAGGAACCAATCTGGGAGCTGCCCATCCGGTGAGCATGGGCGAGCAGGCAGATAGCGTGATGAATGAAAAAATCACCAACGACGCAGCGGCTTTTATTCGCACCATTGCCGAAAAACGCCATCGCAACTTCACCTGGGCTGAGCAGGCTGTCCGCAATAGTGTTTCCATCACGGAAACAGAAGCGCTGCGCGCCCATGTCATTGACCTCATTGCCGACCGGGATGCCGATCTGCTCCAAAAAATCGATGGCAGGCGAGTGGCCTTAGCCGGAGGAGATACGGTGACTTTGCACACAGCAGCCGCCATCATCCAGCCCCTGCCCATGACCACAACAGAAGCGTTTCTGGCATTAATCAGCGACCCTAATGTGGCTTATGTGTTGCTGTTGCTGGGCATGTTCGGAATTTTGTTTGAGCTGTATAACCCGGGAGGTGTGTTGCCGGGCATCATCGGTGTCATCTGTCTCATCGTTGCCTTTTATGCCATGAATGCATTGCCCGTGAATTATGCCGGCGTCGCGCTTATCATCTTTGCCGTTATCCTGTTTATCCTGGAAATCAAAATTGCCAGCCACGGTGCCCTGGCTTTAGGAGGAATTACCTCCCTGCTGTTAGGCTCTATGATGCTTATCAAGCCCGATGCTTCTTTTGATGTCATTCGCCTATCTTGGGCGGTGATTTTGTTTTCCGTATTGCTCACAGCGCTGTTCTTTTTTGTAGTTATCGGCATTGGATTAAAGGCCCAGCAGCTGAAGCCCGTGACCGGCATTCAGGGAATGATCGGGGAAAAAGGCGTGGCAATCACGGCTTTGCACCCCTCCGGAGCGGTGCTGGTGCATGGCGAACGCTGGAATGCCATTGCAGAAGAAGGTTCCATAGCTGCGGGTGAAACGGTTGAAGTAGTGCGGGTCGAAAATCTCACCCTGCATGTAAAAGCCGTTGCTTCATCGAAGATTTAAAACCAAAGTATATGCAATCTGTATCTGTCTTCACCTTCGTGGTCATTCTGTTTCTGGTGTTGATTTTGTTCAATGCCATTAAAATTTTGAGAGAGTATGAACGGGCGGTTGTTTTCCGCCTGGGGCGATTAGTAGCAGGGGGTGCAAAAGGCCCCGGTATTATTTTTCTTATCCCGGTGATTGATAAAATGGTTCGTGTGAGTTTGCGGACAGTGGTAATGGATGTACCCACACAGGATGTGATTACGTTGGATAATGTATCGATAAAAGTAAACGCCGTGGTGTATTTCCGCGTGATTGAACCGGAAAAGGCCATCGTGGAAGTAGAAAATTATTTATTTGCCACCTCACAGCTTTCGCAAACCACGCTTCGTAGTGTCATGGGGCAATCAGAACTGGATGAAATTCTTTCGCAGCGGGAAAAAATTAACCAAAAATTGCAGCAGATTATCGATGCCCACACTGCACCCTGGGGTATTAAAGTGTCTAATGTTGAAGTGAAACAGATTGACCTGCCTCAGGAAATGCAGCGTGCAATGGCCCGACAAGCCGAGGCTGAACGGGAACGGCGCTCCAAAGTCATCGCTGCCGAGGGTGAATATCAGGCATCCCAACGGCTTGCCGATGCTGCAAAAATCCTCAATGAACAGCCCAGCGCCCTTACCCTTCGCTACCTGCAAACCCTGCGCGAAATAGCCACTGAAAATAATTCTACTACTATCTTCCCTGTGCCTATCGATTTATTAAAGCCATTTTTTGAAAAATATGCCCAGCAAAAACCATCTGCCTGAACAATAAGAAGGGCAGAAGTTGCATTGTGCTTCTGCCCTTCTCAAACACATGCCTGTCACTTGTCAGCGCAGGCTGGCAAATAATCCTATCCTTGCAAACCAGTTGCTGATGTTGCTGATGTTGTTCCGGTTATACGGACTGTAAGCATATCCTGCCTGAACGTTCAGCCCAATTGTTTGCGCCTTGCTGAAAGGAACTTGTAAGCCCACAGCAGGCGACAAAGCAAATTTCCAGCGATTGTCACTTTCCTTGTACTCACCCCACCATTGCTGATAATCTAAGTTTTGCACGCCTATGCCTAACGATACATAGGGATGAATCCATTGAGCAGATGAAAAATTGTATTGCCCTGTGGCCATGATGGGAATGGATTCAATGACATGTGTTTGTACAGCTGAAATATCGTTCCCGGGCTGGTGGTAGACTTGCCTGGGTATTTTTTCATAATAGTCCTGATAACCACCACTCAAGCCCACAGCCCATTGGGCATTGATGGGATATAATAAAGAAGCATACCATCCGCGCGGACTCACCTTGCTCACAAAATCGTGTGCTGCCCCAAGTGTGCCGGCAACATTATAATTTAAACTGAATAAAAGCGGATGATCAGAGGATGTATTGCGATAAGCATACTGATCATCATCTTTTTGATAAGGATGATAGGCGTGGTAATCCCGGGGTGGATAGGGTGGGTAGGGAGGATAAAACACCTGCGCAAATACAGGTACGCTCATTCCGGCAATAAGTAAGCT
>JADGHY010000013.1 GCA_019683625.1 Thermoflavifilum sp.
GGCGTATGCCGATTGCAGGGGACAGAATCTGAATTTATCCCGGCAATCAGCTTCCACAATCCACCGGATGGCCCGGGAGCATAGTACACAGATGCCATCATAGAAAATGATAAAATGGCCTGTGGCAGGCGGCTTCATTGCTTTTCCACGATTTTCAGATAAAGTTGTTCGCGCAACTGTTCCAGGGAAACATTTTGATAGAGTTTTCCCGCTTTGGCATAGGAAATGGTGCCTCGCTCTTCGGAAACGACAATGGCTAATGCATCGCTGTGTTCGGTGGCGCCAACGGCCGAACGATGCCGCAAACCAATGCGGGGTGGCAAGTCCGGATTTTCCGAGACCGGCAATACCACCTTGGCTGCCACAATGCGGTTGTTGGCAATGATCACGGCACCATCGTGCAGCGGACTTCCTTTTTTAAAAATGCTTTCCAACAAACGGGCTGAAACATGTCCGTCAATGGGCACACCTGTGGTGGTGTCGAAACGCAATTTGTATGTATTGGTGATCACAATTAAAGCGCCGGTATAGGAGTTGGCCATGTTTTCCACAGCCGTGAGGATGAACTGAATCACATGCTCTTCTTCGTCTGTTTCTTTCAATCGCCTGAAAAATTGCCAGGGGAATTTTTTTAAAAAACCCTCCTGTGCAAAAGGAGTATTTTTCCCAATCATCAACAAAAATCTCCTGATTTCGGGTTGGAAAATGACGATGAGTGCAATCACACCTACGCTCAACAAACTTTGGAAAATATCAGTGAGCAAAGGCATTTGCAGATATTTCACCAGCAGAAAAGTGAGATATACGACAATGAGCCCTAACAAAATATAAAAGGCCAGGCTGCCCCTCAGCAACCGATACAATTCATAAATGAGAAAGATCACAATGAGTACATCCAGGATATTCAATATCCTCACTTGTTCTCCAAACAGGTGGATTGACCAGTTCATCCCATGCTTTATTTGCGAATGTAGGAAATTCTGTTCAGCATTCGTGATAAAAGCGCCAGAGGCGAATCACTTCGTTTGCTTCGCGCACATCATGTACGCGCAATATGGCTGCACCTTGTTCCAATGCCAGCATATGCAAGGCTGTGGTGCCATTGAGTGCTTCTTCAGGAGTGCTTTCCAGCAGCCGATAGATCATTGATTTTCGCGAAATCCCCACCATGATAGGCAATGCCATCACATGAAACACATGCAGATGGCGCAGGAGCAGATAATTATGTTGCAGGTTTTTCCCAAAGCCAAAGCCGGGATCCAGTATCAGATCATGCATGCCTGCCTGTTTGCATGCAGCAATCTTTGCCATGAAAAATTTTGCGATTTCATCTACCACATCTTCATAATGCGGGTTCAGCTGCATGGTTGCGGGTGTGCCCTGCATGTGCATCATTACGTAAGGCACGCCCAGCCTGGCCACCGTTGGAATCATATCTTGATCCATATTGCCGGCACTGATATCGTTGACCAGGGATACACCGGCTTCCACTGCCCGGCGAGCCACAGAAGCATAATAAGTGTCAACAGAAAGATAAGCATCCGGGAAATGTTTTTTCAGGGCGGTTATAGCGGGTGCTAACCGTTGCCATTCTTCGTCGGCAGCAATGGGTGCTGCGCCGGGGCGGGTACTCTGCGCACCCAGGTCTAAAAAGGTGGCGCCTTGTGCAAGCATGGTTTCGGCAGTATGAAGTATATCATCCAGCCGTGTGTGCCGGCTGCCGGCGTAAAAGGAATCATCTGTGAGGTTAATGATCCCCATGATCAATGGCTGATCAATGACCAGCAAACGCCCGGCACAGTTTAACGTCCATATATTGCGGAAAGCTTTATTTTTGGGCATACAAGCATTTGTTTACGGTTGGTTTTGCAAGTTTAACTTTTCATCTGTATATCGGTATCATGATTGATAAGGAACGCACTTCAAAGCAATATGATCAGATCATTGCTGAATGCCGGAAAGTATATCTTGATAAAATTCAGCAATATGGCACCTCGTGGCGCGTGCTGCGTACGATTTCTATTGCCGATCAAATTTACATCAAAGCCTATCGCATCCGTACCATTCAGGAAAAACAGCAGCAAAAGATTCCCGAAAGCCTCGAGCATGAATGGATTGCCATGGTGAATTATGGCCTTATTGCCCTGATTCAGTTTAAACTCAAGGATGATGAACGCATAGATCTTCCTGTTGAAGAAGCGTTATCCTATTATGATGCTGCCGTGCGGGAAACAAAGGATTTGATGCATAAAAAAAATCACGATTACGGTGAAGCCTGGCGGGAGATGAGCCAGGAATCGCTGGTAGATTTAATTTTAACCAAATTGTTGCGCATCCGGCAAATGGTAAGAAATGTGCAGCAGGCCGATGTGGCGGAACAGATCTATTCGAATTTTCAGGATATTATCAATTATGCCGTATTTGCCCTGATTCAACAAAGCGAACAACATGAAGGCTAAGCTTTTGTTTATGACCCGTTTGGTAGTGGGTGTGCTGTTTATCTTTTCCGGGCTGGTGAAGGCCAACGATCCGCTGGGGCTGTCATACAAGATGCAAGAGTTTTTCGTGGCTTTGCATCTGCCTTTTCTCAATCCGCTTTCCGACGCGCTGAGCATCTTGTTGATTTTTATTGAAACCACATCTGGTGTAGCCATCCTGTTGGGTTATCAGGCTCGCCTGTTCGCAACGGTGTTGCTATTGTTTATTGCATGGTTTACTTTTTTAACCGGATATGCCTGGGTTACCGGAAAAGTGCAGGAATGTGGCTGTTTTGGTGATTGCATACCCATCAGCGATGCAGCCACCTTTTGGAAAGATGTGGGCTTGCTGGTGCTCATCATTTTTTTGTTTATCCATCGTAAAGGGATTCAGCCCTTGTGGAAGCCCATGAGTGGGCCGCTTACCTGGTTTGCGGGCTTGTCGGTAATTGCCTTACAGGCTTATGTGTTGCAACATCTGCCGATAGTAGATTGCCTGCCGTATGCAGTAGGTAAAAATATTATCCAGGAGATGCAGCCTCCGCCGGGATCCGTGCCCGATCAATATGCAACAGAATTGATTTACGAAAAAAACGGCCACGAGCAACGTTTCACGGAAGACAATTTCCCCTGGCAAGATACCAGCTGGCATTTTGTGCGCAGGGAAACCCGACTGGTGAAAAAAGGCAATGCTGTTCCCCTCATTCAGGATTTTGTATTGAAGAATCTGCAAGGCGAAGATGTAACCCAAGAGGTATTGCATGATACGCTGCCGGTAATATTGTTTATTGTAAATCAGCCCGCACAGGCACATGAAGGCTGGGAGCGGCAAATGGCAAACCTGCAGGAATATGTTATTCATCATCGTGTGCATCTGCTGGGGTTAACTTCAAGCACGCATATTCCATCCTTTGCAGCAGCTCATCATCTCCAATTCCCCTTTCTGATCGCCGATGTAACCGTGCTGAAAACCATGGCCAGAACCAATCCCTGCCTGATATGGCTGGAAGAGGGCACCATCCGGGGCAAATGGTCTTACATGGACATACCCGATACCACGAAGCTGGCACGTTTGCTTAGCGAATCATTACCTCTTCAACCAGGGGTTCCTGCAGGGCCTCATTAATCAGTTGTTTGATTTTTTCCCTGGAAAACATGAGTTCCTGTTTCAATGGAGCCACATGCGTGGTGATGATAAGGGTGCCGTTAGCAAATTGAATGCTATCGGTGTATTTGCTAACGGCTTTCCCCATAAGCTCTTCCCAGAGCTGCTGGATGCGCACTTCGTTCAGCTTGTGCTTAACGGGGCTTTTGGCCAGAAAAGCTTTCAGGGCATCTCCTAAAGATAACTCATGGCTATGCATGGGATAAAGATACAGATTATTGAAAGATGGCGGCCTATTTAAAACCTGAGCAGCAAACCTCCTCCCCAGAGATAATCGGAATGATAACCGGCCGTCAGGGAAAGATGCTGATTGATCATGCCTTCCAAGTGCACATCCCATTCCTTATCGGTGTTCACACTGTAGTTCAGCCATATCCTTGGAAATAACCAGGTTTCACCACTCAGGGTAAATCGCACATGGGCCCGGGTATCAATACGCAGATCGGCATTTAAGAACAAGGGCAACAAATACCGGACACCCAACACGCCTCTGGTATCCTGCGAGGGTATGGGCTTTCCATTGACCTTAAAATAATGCAGATATTCTTCTTTATTGCTGCCCACAATGCCCAAGTATGGCCGCAGGTAGCGGGTTACAAAACGTTCATACGTGCCCTCCCATTCATATAGTTGATGTTTCCATCCATAGTCGCCGACGAGCTGAATCCAATTCTTCCGGTTGGAATAGGAAAGATAGCCCTCGCCAAAATGGCTGCCGAGCTGAGCATCACCCCAAAAGAACCAATGGTTATCATCATGGAACAAATGTTTAATCGGGAAATATTGCATGGTGTCCGGAGGAGTATAATCGGCATATTGAAACGTACGGGCCATGCCTGCCATCATGTGATAAAGCACGTGGCAGTGGAAAAACCAGTCGCCAGGCTCATTGGCGGCAAATTCAATGGTGATGCTGCGCATGGGAGGCACAATCACGGTATGTTTTAAGGGAGAATAACTGCCGTTGGCATTAATGACACGGAAAAAATGTCCATGCAAGTGCATGGGATGAAACATCATGGTTTGGTTGTTCAACGTGATGCGCAGGATTTCACCCGATTTCACCCGTATAGAATCCTCTTCAGACAAGGTTTTCCCATTGATGCTCCAGGTATAGCGCCACATGCTGCCCGTGAGGTTAAAGGTGAGGTTCCGTACAGGATGTTGTGTGGTATCAAATGCTGTGGCATGCAAAGCCTGTAACATGTCATAATTAAAGATAATGGAATCGGATTTTTCCTGTTTATCGTTAGAAGCGGCAGCATGATTCATATCCATATCGGGCATATCCATGTCATGCATGTGGTGCATGGCATCATGAGCCGGCATGGTGTCGGTTTGCATGTGATGCATGTGATGCATGTGGGTGGAATCCATGGGCATATCGGACATGTCCATCTCTTGCATATCCATGCCGGGCATGTTCATATCATGCATGTGCATGTCGTGCATATCCATACCATGCATATCCATGCCGGGCATTTGCATGCTCAGGGAGCCTCCCACTTGCATATCTTCCCGGTCAACATAGGCTTTTTGGATATAAGGCATTTCCCGGTCCATCATTTTTTGGCTCATATACATGTTCATATGATCCATTTTCATTTTCATGCCGGCCATGCCTTCCATCATCACGCCTTCCATGTGAAAGATATCGGGTTTAGGCAGCGTGGGAGCGGGATGCAATAGACCTTTTCCGAAATAAAGCGAGGCATATCCTGATCCGTCTTGTGCCGTGGCGCGTAATTCATATTGGCCTTGATCGGGAATGGTGATTACCACATCATAAGTTTCGGCAATGCCTATGAGCATGCGGGTTACTTCAACAGGTTTTACGTCCTGGCCATCGGCGGCAATGATTTGCATATTGCCACCCGAATATTGCAGATGAAAAAAGGTGGAAGAAGATCCGTCGATTATCCGCACGCGAATGCGTTCGCCCGGTTTTGCATCGGGGAAAGATAATGCCCGATGTCCGTTGGCCAGAAAGGCATCATAATACACATCCGATACATCCATAGGAGGCATGCGTTGCCAGGCCATTTGAATCCGTTCTGCCAGGCCATGGTGGGCAATTACCCTGTTCAGGCTTTGGGCTTGCCCTTTTTGGATGGCATACCATTCCATGCCTCTTTTCAGGTTTTTCATGATATGATGCGGATTTTCATGCGTCCAATCAGAAAACAATACCGTTATTTCCCGGTCATACGGGTGGATTTGTTTTTGGGGGTAAATGACAATAGCGCCATACAATCCTCTTTGTTCCTGCATCATCGAATGGGAATGATACCAATAGGTGCCGTGTTGGCGGATTACAAACCGAACGGTAAAGGTTTTGCCCGGCGCAATAGGCGGTGTACTCAAATAGGGAACTCCATCATAATAATTTGGCAACAAGATGCCATGCCAGTGAATAGAAGAAGGTTCCTGAAGGGCGTTGGTGATGTGGATGACAGCCGAATCACCTTCTGTGAAATATAAAGTAGGTGCAGGGATGGAATCATTTACCGTGATAGATTTCACCCATTTGCCGGCCTTATTCACCTTTTGCTCGCGGATCGTTAGCCAATATTCTTTGACGGGATGCCTCTGCGCAAAAGCAGGAATAGCCATGCTGGGCATCACAAGCCAAAACATGACAAGCACATATAGCTGATAGCATTTTACTTTACGCATAAAATCAATCATTTAATTGTTCAATCAATCATATTTAATCGTTTACATAGAATCTTCTGCAGGTAACATGCGACCTTGCACGCCAATAGCATCAATATGCACCAAGCGGGCCCCCATATCTGCGGCTACAGCAACGGTATAGACGCTAGCAATCATAAAAATCAGGGCTATGATTTCTGTCCAACGTTTTCTTTTCCCGATAAAATGGCTAATGCATTTCACGACAGAAGCTATACCGCTTATCCAGAGGGTATAATTGGCATAGAGGGCATGCTTCTCAAACGTAGCGCGGGAGACAGGATCTAACATCGAGGGATCAGGATCTCCCCCGTGAAAAATTCCTGAAGCCAGATAAGCAGCTATGAATCCCAATACCAAGAGGCACATACTTACCCAGCTCAATTCTCGGTGAAAAACAAAAAATGAGATGAATTGAACAACAGCTGCTAATATCAGCAACACAATCGGGAAATGCACAATCATGGGGTGCAGCTTAGGAAAATCTGCCCAGGTGCCGGTATTATGGGTTGCCGGATAAGCACTGGAGATGGTGGTAGATACACTATCTGTGATTTCACCATGGGCATAAGCCAAAGAGGCTATGCCCAAACATCCCATGAATAGGCCGATAGATAACCATTTTTTCGATATGCCGTGTCGCATATTTGATTCATTTAACCTGATAAAAACATTATGCATTGTAGGCAGGGCAAAAGAAATAATGCTGTCCTGCATCAGCCATTGTGCTTATGCAGGGGTCGTCCAAGAAGCATATTAAATCAAGAAAACACTAAATCGGGCGAGTCGTTCAATTGCTTTTGAATAATAAAGAGGAGGAGACTGGCAAATAGTTGCAACTTCAGATAACCGATAGATGATTGGTTTTAAAACTTCCTGATGAGATGATGAAGCAACGAGGGGGAAAAACTTGTATGCATCAGGATGGGTGATGAGCTGATCAGCATTGAGGCTGATCTTAATTTTAGGATGCTTGCAGCAATCTTTTACCGGATGTTTTGCAAGGGTGGAGTGGCATGAGGAATGAGCGCCAAGCTCCTTAACAGCCATCCATTTCCCATCGCAATAGTGTAAATGAACGGCTGTAGCCGCTGAGGCATAAGCATAAATGAACAGTCCGATGATGGCAATAAACCTACGCATGCAGGTAAAAAATGCATTCCTTTTCAATCAGCTCACAACCTAATTTGGGCAAAGTTAGTACGAAGTCATGGATGGCAGTTATAAAATTTCGTGATGAATTTACAAGTTTTGTATTCTTTATTTTCCGGGCGTTGCTTGTGGAAGGGAAATGATTTGGTGATGCGAGTGGCGAAGTGGGATATAGGCTATCAGGCGCTCGGCATCGGTATCGGTAATCAGCACCTGACCAAATCCTTCCAGCCGGATCAGGGAGAGCAAAAGCTGAATGCGTTTAGGATCCAGTTTTTCAAAAATATCATCCAGCATCAATACGGGAGTGATGCCTTTTTGCCGGAACAGCAACTGGTGCTGAGCGAGTTTCAGCGCCAGCAGGAAGCTTTTCTTTTGCCCCTGTGAACCATGTATTTTCACAGGATAACCATTGAGCAGAAACTGAAGCTCATCCTTATGGATGCCCACAGTGGAGCGTCCGGCCTGGAGATCTTGTTTTCGGACATGGCTGAGCCAGGTTTGCATGCTTTTTTCTAGCAGTTGTGATTGGTATTGCAGTTGGATTTGTTCTTTATTGCCCGACAGGTGGGTATAGAATTGCAAGGTCAAAGGAATCAATTGCTGGCAGATTTGTTGGCGGTATTGAAAAATAGCTTCTGCGTGGGGAATCCATTGTTGATCATAGGCATCGAGCAGGTCATGCACTTGTGAGCTGGGACGTTCTGTCCATTGGCGAAGCAGTTGATTGCGTTGGGAAAGGATTTTCTGATAGGCAATCAGGTGTTGGAGATAATCGGCGGAGAGCTGGCTTAGCAGGCTATCCAGCCATTTGCGGCGTTCTTCGCTGGCGCCGGTGATGAGCAGCACATCATCCGGAGCAATCATAACCACCGGAAACCGGCCGATATGCATAGCCAGCCGGGTGTAGGGCACATCATTCACCCGAAATTCTTTTTTCATACCTTCTTTGACCACACACACCATTTGATAATCAGCCTGGCGCTGATGCCAGCGGCCTTCCAGCCTGAACCCGTCTTTCCCGTATTGCACGACGGGCTGATCGGTAGCATGGAAATAGCTTTTGGTCATCGACAGGTAATGCACAGCATCCAGCAGGTTGGTTTTTCCTGTTCCATTCGGACCGACGATCAGATTCATGTCAGGAGCGAAAACAAAAGCAGCTTGGGAAAAATTTTTAAACTGAATCAGCTCAATAGAGACGATATGGGATGTATGCTCGTGCATAGACGGGTGTAAAGATACGATCCGTAAGGCATGGCATGGGGTTATAGTGCTTTCCCGCAGGTTTGTTGGTCTATTGGGCAAAAACTTGTAGGTTTGCAGGCAAATTCAGTTTACACGTGCAAACAAAAGAAAGCAAACCGCAGGTAAAAGTAGCCCGGGAATCGCGTCAGCTCTTTGGGAAAGAAACTTATTTGTTTTGGTATGAGCTGATGTTGCTGATTCGCCGCTTTGAAGAAAAAGCGGGCCAGTTGTATGGAATGCAGAAGATCAGAGGATTTTGTCATCTGTACATGGGTCAGGAGGCTGTAGCTGCAGGTGCCATCACAGCCACACGCCCCGATGATAAATTCATCACCGCCTATCGCGATCATGGCCTGGCTATTGCCAAAGGGATTTCTCCCAAAGCCTGCATGGCCGAACTCTATGGCAAAATCACGGGATGTTCCAAAGGGAAGGGAGGAAGCATGCATTTCTTTTCCCGTGAACATAATTTTTTTGGTGGTCATGGCATTGTGGGTGGGCAAATCGGAGTGGGCGCAGGATTGGCGTTTGCCGAAAAATACAAGGGCACCGATCATGTGGTGCTTTGTTTCTTTGGAGACGGTGCTGCGCGCCAGGGTATTTTACATGAAACCTTGAACCTGGCCGCCCTGTGGGATTTGCCGGTAGTGTTCATCTGTGAAAATAATGAATACGCCATGGGCACCTCCGTGCAGCGCAGCTCCAAAACGGTAGACATTTACAAGTATGCCGATTCTTATGCTATTCCCGGTGAGGCTGTGGATGGCATGAATCCGGAAACCGTGCACATCGGCATTGAAAAAGCCGTGCGTCGCGCCCGGGAAGGCAAAGGCCCCAGCTTGCTGGAAATCAAAACTTACCGGTACCGGGGTCATTCGATGAGCGATCCGGCCAAATATCGCAGCAAAGAAGAAGTGGAAGAATACAAAAAACGCGACCCCATCACCCAGGTGCTGCAGGTGATTCAACAACATCAATGGGCTACACCGGAAGAAATTGAAGCCATTGAAGAAAAGGTGAAACATGAGATCGAAGAGGCCGTACAATTTGCCGAAGAATCACCCTGGCCCGATGAAAGCGAGCTGTATCGCGATGTATATGTACAGCCCGACTATCCTTTTATTGTCGATTGATTTGCAGGTTTAAGCTATGGCAAGTAAACAGAAATCCCCCTCCAGCTCTCCGACTCCGCATGGTGTACAATCCTTCTTTGATCGCCTGGAATTATTTTATCTGCAGCGAGCCAAGTGGATTAATACGGTGGGCATTGTCATTATCGTATTAATCGGTGGCTATTTTGGATACAAATATTTATATCAAGCTCCACGCAACAAGCGGGCGGCAAGCATGATTTTCAAGGCCCAGCAATATTTTGGCATGGATTCTTTGCAAAAGGCACTGAATGGGGATGGAAATAACTATGGCTTTTTGCAGGTCATCAAGCGATATGGAGATACCAAAGTGGGCCATCTTGCGAAATACTATGCTGGCGTTTGTTATTTGCGGATGGGAAAGTTTCAGGAAGCCATCCCTTATTTGAAAAGTTTTCATCCCCGCGATAAAGTGATTCAGGCTGAAGATTATGGCTTGCTTGGTGATGCCTATATGGAAATAGGCAATACAGATCAGGGGATTGCTTATTACAAAAAGGCAGCATACTATAATCCTAACGATTTGTTTACGCCATTTTATCTGAAACGTGCAGCATTGGCCTGTGAGAAAGCAGGCCGCATGCAGGAGGCTATTTCCCTGTATCAGGAAATTAAGACCAAATATCCGCTGAGTGCCGAAGGCAGAGATATTGATAAATATCTGGCTCGCCTGGGTGTGGTGCAGGATGAGTAAAAAGTATACGGATGTCTGTTTTGGATAACCGACAGCATTCCGGTTATTCGTGTAAGTTGGTTTATCCCATAAGAAGAAATTCATCTCCTTGCTGCAGAGATTTTATTATCAAGCTAACCGCTGAGCATGTCGGCACACAACGAACGCTTTCTCGATCCTGCTTCAATTCCGATTGTGGAAAATGGTGTGGTTGCCATCGTGCATACGGAGTGGAATGCATTTATTGTCGATGAATTGTTAAAGGGATGCGAACGCATGCTCATCCAGCATGGGGTCATTGATATTGAAAAATTGCTCGTACCTGGAGCATTTGAAATTCCATTCGGATGCAGGCAAATGTTTGACCGCTATCAACCCGAAGCCATCATTGCCTTGGGTTGTGTGATCCGGGGCGAAACGCCGCATTTTGATTATGTTTGTCAGGCTGTAACTCAAGGTGTTAGCGCATTAAATATTGTCTTGCCTGTCCCCGTGATCTTTGGCGTACTTACCGTCAATACCGTAGAGCAAGCTATGGAGCGTGTGGGGGGCGTGCAGGGACATAAGGGAGAGGAAGCGGCAATTGCCGCACTCAAACTCATGCACCAGAAAAGGCAGTGGCAGCAGAGATAGCTTATTTTTGCCTGAGTGTATATTCCCGAAAAGCATGATCAAGGTTCATCTTTTTATCCCATGTTTCGTAGATCAGCTCTATCCTGAGACGGGCTTCAACATGGTAAAAGTGCTGGAAAAAGCGGGTTGTGAAGTGCACTACAATCCTGAACAAACCTGCTGTGGGCAACCTGCCTTTAATGCGGGATATTGGGATGAAGCCAAAACTGTAGCGCAGAAATTTATTCGTGATTTTCATACCTACGATTATATCGTGGCGCCCAGCGCGTCATGTACGGGATTTGTGCGAAATTATTATCCCAAGATGTTCGACAATTCAGCCCAACACAATGATGTGAAGTTGCTTCGCAAAAACCTGTTTGAGTTCACGGAATTTTTAGTTGAAGTGCTGCATGTGACGGATTTTGGTGCGGAATTGCCGGGTGTGGCCACTTATCATGATTCCTGTGCGGCTTTGCGGGAATGCCATATTAAACAAGCTCCGCGAGAATTGCTTTCGCATGTAAGGGGGCTGCAACTTGTTGAGATGGAAGATCGTGAAACCTGCTGTGGCTTTGGGGGCACCTTTGCCGTAAAATTTGCTCCCATTTCTTTGGGTATGGGTGAGCAGAAGATTGATCATGCCGTAGCCACAGGAGCACAGTATCTGATCTCTACCGATTTATCTTGTTTAATGCACCTGGAAGGTATCATCCGGCACAGGCAGCTGCCGCTTCAGGTGATGCATATTGCCGATGTGTTGGCATCGGGCTGGTAAATGCATGAGAGATGGCAAAATGGCTGGTGAAATCCGAACCTTTTGTGTATTCCTGGGATCAGCTGGTGCAGGACGGGAAGACCTGCTGGGATGGAGTGCGCAATTATCAGGCGCGCAATAATCTTCAGGCCATGCGGAAAGGAGACGAGGTATTGTTTTATCATAGCAATGAGGGCTTAGCCATTGTGGGCATAGCAAAAGTTGTCCGGGAGGCCTATCCTGACCCTACTACCGATGACCCGCGTTGGGTAGCAGTGGATCTGGCGCCATTGCAGGCTTTGCCCAGGCCGGTGAGCCTGGCTGAGTTAAAGGCCGAGCCCCGGTTAAAGAACCTGGCGTTGATCCGGCAAGGCAGGCTTTCGGTATGTCCCGTGCAGGAGGCCGAATGGGAGGTGATTCTGGAACTAGCAAGCCGGAAACCAAAGATTTAACTTACACGACGATTTTATATTGTTTCTACCCTGAAAATGCTTCGAGCAGATGCCTAAGATACTGGTTGTGCTTACGGGCGCAGGTATCAGTGCCGAAAGTGGATTGAAAACCTTTCGCGACAGTGGTGGATTGTGGGAAGGATACCGGATTGAAGAAGTGGCCACGCCCGAGGCCTGGCAACGCAATCCACAGCTGGTATTGAATTTTTACAACATGCGGCGTCGGGAAATCAAAAAGGCTCAGCCTAATGCGGCGCACCTGAAACTGGCGGAGCTGGAGCAACTGTTTGATGTGCGCATCATCACCCAAAATATTGATGATCTGCATGAAAGAGCCGGCTCATCCAAGGTATTGCATTTGCACGGAGAAATCTTCAAGATGCGCAGCAGTGCAGATCCCGGACTCATTAAGCCCGTTGATGGGGATATGCATTTGGGTGATTGTGCGGAAGACGGCGCCCAGCTGCGGCCCCATGTGGTATGGTTTGGCGAGCCGGTACCCACAATAGCTGAAGCCATAGCCTGGGTAGAACAGGCAGATGTATTTGCCGTTATTGGCACTTCGCTGCAAGTATATCCGGCAGCAGGCTTGTTGTTTCATCTGAGCCAAACCAGGCCTCAGGTGCCCGTCTATATTGTGGACCGGCATATTCCGGAGGTCGGGCATCAGCCTCACTGGCATTTGATTGAACAACCTGCCACGCAGGGAGTGGCTACCCTGGCCCGCCGGCTGCAAGACTTGCTTCAGTCGTAACTTTCGTCAAACCGAATACCATGTTCCTCAAGCTCTTTTAAGACTGGCTGGTAAATTTCAGGAGCTACGGGAATATGCAGGCCTTTCAGGGTAATCTTACCCTGCAAAATCAATCGGGTGGCTATGGCAAGTGGCAAGCCAACAGTTTTGGCCATGGCCGTATGCAGCGCATCCTCACCCTCCAACACCAGAAAGCTTTTTAGGCGCGTCTTGATATGTTTGCGTTCGAAGATGACGTCGTGCATCATCACCACCAGGTCTTTATCGTTGGGTTTTAAAGCCAGCTTTTCTTCCAGCAAGGCTTGAAGCAGTTGCACAGGAGCCTGAGTGCCTTTATTGATGGGCACATCATCAAACCAGCCCAGATAACGCAGCTGTCGCATTATTCTGGCATGTGGCCTCAGCTCCAGGCGTTGCGCTATTTTTTCTTCCAGGTTTTCTTTTGGATCAATACCCAGATACTGGGTTAGCCATTGCCGATAGGTGAGTCCATCTGTCTGGGTGAGAGGGGTTTCGGCGGTTAGCCCGAGTTTGATCAGGGCGTGCCAGCCTTCACAAAAAGCGGGGTATCTGAGGGTAGCCCGTTTAAAATTGGGGATATTTTCCAGACCATAAAGCCTCAAGTAGCGGAGGGAGTCGCGATTGGGATAATAGGCCAGTTTGCCCACTCCCGGCACATTCACCTCATGCCTGCCGCACCAGGCAAACAATTCTTCGTAGGGTATTTCCCTGACCTGGCCATTTTCCTTAAACACTGCGCCCTCTTTGCCCGCCCTTGCTATATTCCCCGGGTTCCAGGAAATTTTATACGCCCAGGGATTATCGTCACTGGCCGGAGACACCAGTCCGCCACAATACGAATGAAACTGCGTGATTTCGCCTCCTTTGCGTTGGATAGAATGGATGAGTTTCATAGCCGACATGTGGTCAATACCGGGGTCAAGCCCCATTTCATAGAGAAACAATATGCCGGCTTCTGCAATAGCCTGCGATAATTGTTTCACCTGATCATCCACGTAAGAGGCGGTTAACAAGGTTTTTTTGAAACGCAGGCATTGCTCAGCAATAATATGATGCAATGCAGGTGGAAGCAGGGAAATCACAATATCGGCCTTGCTCAGATACATTTCCAGCGCGTCGGCGGCTACCTGTACATCAAAGGCATCGGCAGTAGCATAAAAGGAGCGGCCAATTTTCTCTCGTGCGGCCATGATGTTGTAATCTACCACAGTCAAATGCCATTTTTCCTTTGGCGCATGGTGCAGCAAATATTCGATTAAATAAGTTGACGATTTACCTGCACCAAATAGCAAAATTTGTTTGGTTGTTGAGGTTGAAAAGGGCATACGCTTACATTTTTGGTTTACGATATGATAGTTACGCTGTTGGGGTTTCTGGCTTTTTTTCCCAGCCCCAGTTTTATGGTTTCTAAAAATGGTGGTGGGACTTTGTAGGTAAAATTGCGGTGGTTATTTATGGCAGGACCACTCGGAAATCATGCAAATTTCTGTATTTAAAGCCATTTTCTCATCAGGCCAACAGAAAATTTTTGGGGTTGCTACACCGATCGGTTATAGAAATCATATTTCTACCTATCACAAACAAGAATCATGCAAAACAAATTCCATGCAAGGAATTTGATATATGCAATAAATACGTAATATCCTGCCCCATGGATTGCACAAGCGCAGATTTCCTTTTTTCTGGCGGGGAGAAACGCTAACTTTGCCTGTTTTTGGTTAAAACCACTTTCAGATGGCAGAAGAAACGGAAAGCCAACAAGGGCGAATCATCAAGGTGAATATTGAGGAGCAAATGAAAACGGCCTACATCGATTATTCGATGTCGGTTATTGTGGGCCGTGCCCTTCCGGATGCCCGGGATGGGTTAAAACCTGTGCAGCGGCGGATTTTATATGGCATGAATGAGCTGGGCAACAATAGCAACCGCCCCTATAAGAAATCCGCACGTATCGTGGGTGAAGTGATGGGTAAATACCATCCACACGGAGATAGCGCAATTTACGAGGCCATCGTGCGTATGGCACAGGATTGGACCATGCGTTACCCGCTCATCGACGGGCATGGCAACTTTGGCTCTTTAGATGGAGATGCACCCGCTGCAATGCGCTATACCGAAATCAGGTTGCAGCGCATTGCTGAAGCCATGCTGGAAGATATTGAAAAGGAGACGGTTGATTTCACCAACAATTTCGACGATACCCTCAAGGAGCCAACCGTTTTGCCTACGCGCATTCCCCAGCTGCTGATGAACGGGGCATCGGGAATAGCGGTTGGCATGGCAACAAATATCCTTCCACACAATCTTCGTGAAATCGTGGATGCCTGCCTGGCTTATATTGATGATCCGGAGATCACCATCGACGGTCTGATGCAATACATCCTGGCGCCGGATTTTCCCACGGGAGGTATTATTTACGGATATGAAGGCGTGAAACAGGCCTTTCACACAGGCCGCGGGCGCATTGTGGTACGAGGTAAGTTACGCGTGGAAACAAGCAGCAGCGGCAAAGACCAAATTATCATTTACGAATTGCCTTATCAGGTAAACAAGGCCGAGCTGCATGAGAAAATTGCCCAGCTGGTTAACGATAAAATCATTGAAGGCATCAGCGATGTGCGCGATGAATCGGGCAGAGAAGGGGTGCGCCTGGTTATTGATCTCAAACGCGACGCCATACCCCAGGTGATCATCAACCAATTGTACAAACACACCGAACTGCAAACCTCATACGGGGTAAATAACGTGGCCTTGATCCATGGCCGCCCCCGGCTCATGAATATCAAAGAGCTGATAGCCGCCTTTGTGGATTTTCGCCACGAGATTGTTGTCCGCCGCAGCCAGTTTGATTTGCGGGAAGCGGAAAAAAGAGCGCATATCCTCGAAGGATATCTTATCGCTTTAGATCATCTGGATGCCGTGATTGCCCTGATTCGTTCTTCTGCCGATCCGGAGACAGCCCGCCTCGGCTTAATGCAAAATTTCAATTTAACGGAAATTCAGGCCAAAGCTATATTGGATTTGCGCCTGCAACGGCTCACCGGGCTTGAACGCGAAAAAATCAGGCAGGAACACGAAGAAGTGTCAAAACAAATTGCCTACCTCAAAGATGTGCTGGCCAATCAATCCCTGCGCATGCGCATCATCAAAGACGAACTCAATGAAGTAAAAGAACGTTTTGGGGATGACCGCAAAACGGAAATCCAGTACACCACTGCCGAGATCCGCGCCGAAGATGTAATTGCCAATGAGGCCATGGCCATCACCATCTCTCATCTGGGTTATATCAAGCGCACTTCTTTAGCTGATTATCGCCAGCAGCGCAGGGGTGGCAAGGGTGTTACGGGCGGTAAAACCCGTGAGGAAGATTTCATCGAACACCTCTTTATAGCCTCTAATCACGACACCATGCTGTTTTTCACCGAAAAAGGCAAATGTTACTGGCTAAAGGTGTTCGAGATTCCGGAAGGTGAGCGCCATGCCAAAGGTAGGGCCATTCAAAATCTCATCAGCCTTTCCAGCGATGATCGTGTCAGAGCCGTGATAGCCGTAAAAGATCTTGACGACGAAGCCTATGTCCGCAATCACTATATCCTGTTTTGTACCCGGCGAGGCATGATTAAAAAATCGCCATTGGTCGATTTTTCCCGGGTTAGGCAGAATGGCATCATCGCAATCACCATTACCGAAGGGGATGAGTTGCTCGATGCTAAACTTACCGATGGGAGCTGTGATGTGATGATGGCTGTGAAAAGCGGGCGGGCCATTCGTTTTCCGGAATCCACCGTACGCGAAACCGGCCGCGGCGCCATCGGAGTCAGAGGGATTAGCCTGGATCATGCACACGACGAAGTCATCGGCATGATCTGCCTGCACAAAGAAGACACCAGCAGAACCGTGTTGGTGGTCTCTGAGAAAGGATTCGGCAAACGCACCACCATAGAAGAATACCGGATTACCAACCGGGGCGGCAAAGGCGTGAAAACGATTCAGATTACCCCGAAAACGGGCGCATTGGTAGGCATCCTGGACGTGGCCGAAGAAGATGATCTCATGATCATTTGCAAATCTGGCCTTACCATTCGTACACCTGTGGCCGACATTCGTGAAGCAGGAAGAGCCACTCAGGGTGTGAGACTCATTCGCCTGGATGAACACGATGAGATTGCTTCCATTGCCCGGGTGGAAGAAAATCAGGCAAATGGCATGGAAATGGATAATGAACAGGCATAAGGATACATTGCATTTTTGTAAATCATCTCGTATTTTGCACGCAAAATTGTTCCACTTAAAATACACACTTATCATGAAAAAAATCCTGTTTATTGTGTTTCTGCTTGCCCTGAGCGGCTGGTCCTTTGCCCAGAATAAAATGGT
>JADGHY010000273.1 GCA_019683625.1 Thermoflavifilum sp.
GGATTGGGAAGTAATGAGTGTGCCAATATCGGGTAATGCAGTGCCCTCGCTCCAGTTATCTGTGGTCGTGGTGTACACATTCAGGGTATAAGGATTTTGCCCATATACCTGATATATGCGCAGTTTTGCCTGGGTAACATTTCCGGTGATATTGCTCAAATCAAACTTTAAAAACATGTGGCACCACTTGCTGGCATTTAATGTGCTGTTTGTGCCACTGCTGTTATCGCTCTGGTTGTCGGTATCGGCCGTGGGATTAAAGGTCTGACCACGGGCATAAAACGTTCCTGCGGTTACCGACAGCACAGTCAGGAACAAGGCATACAGGTAGTGGTGAAGATGCTGTTTCATGTGGTAAATATTTGGTTACACCATAGTCATTAAACAAGGTGAAAGAAGGAAGCTTCTTAGACAAGAAGCTTCTGGTCACACATGACTTACACAGATGTACGCTTACTTAGTATCCAGGATTTTGAACAATGTTAGGATTCACGTCAACCTCTCCGGATGGTATGGGAAAATTCAAATGCTTAGGTGATTGGAACGACATGGCATCCGGAATGGCCGAGCTGAAAAAGGCATTATCCAAAGTGATGAGGCCTCCAAGTGCCCATCGGCGCAAGTCCCACCATCTTTGCCCCTCGCCGGCTAATTCAATGAGCCTTTCTTTCATAATCCATTGCATGATCTGATTTTTATCTGTCACCTGATCATTATAGTTGGCAGGTTGGCCGGTGTTGCTCATATTCCGGGCTCGGGTGCGTACTTCATTGATCAAATCAATGGCATCTTTGGTAGAACCTCCTGATTGCAGAATAGCTTCGGCTTTGAGCAACAGCACATCGGCATAGCGCAGAATCCGCGGATTATTGGCTGAGCCCACACCTGATTGGGTTAATTTATCAGGTGATACATATTTTAAAAAGGCCCGGTTTCGAAACACACCACCTTTTGTGGTGTCGATGGTGAGGGGCAGACGGGGATCCTGTGGATCAAATGCACGCAAGAGTTTATCTGTTGCAATGAAAGGCGACTGGCCAAATTGCGCGAAGCTATTGCTATAAAAGCCCCAGTATGCCGACATGCTGCCCACGGCATTATCAAAATCATTGGATAGCCACACATTATCGAATCCTGAAGGTTGACTGGCCTGGAACTCAAACAAGGATTCTGCATTGTTTTCCGTGTTGGGCGAAAAATTATCGGCAAAATTGGGCACCAGATGGGTGATGCTTTCGTCAATCTGGTTAAAGGCCTGAATGGCTGCCTGATAGTCGGCCGTGCTCTTGTTCACCGTAGCCCGAAATACCAGGCATTTTCCCAGTAAGCCATAGGCCGCATTGGCCGTGGCCCTGCCTCTGTTGGCAGCATCCCATTGTTTGGGCAATAAAGGAGCTGCTTCAGATAAATCCTTAATTGCCTGATCCAGCAGTTCCGTTCCTTTCGTGCTGGGAGGATAAATCTGATCAGTGGTTGTTACACGAATTGTATCCAAAGGTGCTGTGCCAAACACATTCCACAGATAATAGTACATCAACGCACGCAGAAACAAGGCCTCTCCGTAATTGTAATTTTTCAGATTCTGATCGGTATATATGCCGGGTTGTACTTCCCGGATTTTCTGCAACACCACATTGGCGCGGGCAATGAGCTGATAACAGGCGGTATAAAAATAATTCAGCCTGCCTTCGCTGGGTTGAATGCTGCCAAAAGTCTCATACGCATTATCGGCTCCGGTGGTGATATCATCCCCCGGCAAATACCAGATGGGCGTCACGAAGCCTAATGCATTGTACCAATATAAATCACTCAACTTCGCATACACGCCATATACAGCTCGCTGAAATTCGTCTTGTGTGGAGAAATAATCCTTCTCCGTAGGGCCCGTGGGCGCCAGGTTTAATTTGTTTTCATTACAACTCCAACATACGCACGCCAGGTACAGGCCAAGTGCAATTGATATGATTGTTTTCATGTGAAAGCTTTTTAAGGATTAAAACTGTGCATTTAAACCCACCAAAAATTGCCTTGCAGGCGGATTTCTGTCATTTTCCGGATCATAGCCTGTCCACTTCGTGAATGTGTACAGATTCACGGAGCTCACATAAATGCGCAGGCTCTCAATGAATCCTAATTTTTGCAACAGGCGGCGGTTGAAGGTATAACCCAGTTGCACATTCTTCACACGCATGAAGCTGGCATTTTCAATCCACCTGCTCGAAAATCTGCCTGATCCTGCGGGATCGTTGATCACGGCACGTGGCATGGTGGTGGAAGGATGGTCGGGTGTCCACCTGTTCATCACGGATGCCCATTGGTTAGCTCCCTTGCTGTCGGACATGGCCTCACCTGCAGCACGCACTTCATTGTATTTTTTCACGCCTCCGATGCCCTGGAAAAAGGCACTCAGGTCGAAACCTTTATAGGCAAGACCTATGTTAAATCCGTAATAGAAGCTTGGAATGGAGGAGCCTAAATACGTGCGATCATTATCATTGATCAGGCTATCCGGGCCGGGCTTTTCAAATTTGCCGGGAGGCGGATTGCTGTTAATATCCTGAAAATACATATCGCCCGGTTGATAATGATATCCTGTGCTGGTATCGGTGAGGCTTTGCCCAATGGTAACATCGGCATGGGTAGCGCGCCACTGGCGAATCTGGTCATAATTCTGGAAAATACCTGCCACCTTATATCCGTAAATATATCCAATAGGATAACCTTCCTGCACGCGACCGCCGGCTGCGAAAATAGGCTGATGATTGTACAGCGACACCACGCGATTTTTATTCGTAGTGAAATTGCCGCCGACATTAAAATCCACTTCACCAAATTGTTTTTGATAATTGGCTGTTACCTCAATGCCTTTGTTGCTCACCTTGGCAATATTCAAGTCGGTAGGATATTGGATTCCGGTATTGGGTGGAAGCGATACACTTTGGATGATGCCTTTTGTGAGCCGATCATAGTACTCTACGGTAAGGCTCAGGGAATT
>JADGHY010000274.1 GCA_019683625.1 Thermoflavifilum sp.
TTTTTAGGTTTTCTGCCTCGTTTCATCCTGGGGCTTATGTTAGGTTATGTGTATGCATACAGTGGAAGCCTATGGATGGCTATGATAGGGCATTTTGTTAATAATGGCGTGGATGTAACACTCATGTATTTTTATCAGCTGGGCTGGATACACACCGATCCGATGGGCAATAGCCAGGTTACACCATGGGTGGGTCTGTTGAGTGGAGCAATAGTCGTATTGTTGCTTTTCTTACTCAAGCGGATTTCTGTGCCCGGTGTTCAAAATCAGGATACGTAGCAAGCCCACGGGTTTACAAGCCAATTGCATAATAGAATCATGCTAAAAACGTTAAATCTAATGCTATATGGAAACTGATTGGGTAAAAATTTACAGTACACGGCAATCATACGAGGCGGCATTGATTCAGGGCATGCTCAAAGAACACGGTATTGAAAGTGTGATCTTAAACCGGCAAGATTCCGAGTTTCTGGTGGGAGAGATTCATCTTTACGTGCACCAAACAGAGGCCCAAAAGGCAAGGCAGCTTATTGAAGAAACGCGTGAGGAATAAATAAAGTTGTTTCAGGAATTTCGTCATCATCCACAAGCCATATTTGCATGGGCAATTTTTCCCGTACTTTTCTCACACGCACGGCCACTGCTGTGGTGTTTGTGGCCATTATGCTTGTTGGCTTGCTGCTTAATCGGTATGCTTTTTTAGGATTATTTGTGCTCATTGCGGCAGGATGCCTGATCGAATATCAGCGATTGAGCGATTTGCTGAGGAGGCAGTTTTCTGGTGAAAGGCTGGTTAGTAAAAACAACCCAGTGCATCGAATAGCCATGTGGTTGGGCGTGATGGGTATTTTGCTGATGGGCTTAGGTGAGGCGTTGTCTTCGCATATATTCCGCATGGATGCAGTGGGCTTAGATGCGTTGATGTTGAGCTTTGTATTGATTCCCCTGTCAGACTTATTTGTAGGACGCTTTCATTTTGTCTCGGTTTTGCTTTCTTTAATAGGCTGCTTATATGTGGGGCTTGCTCCGGCACTGATGATTTATTTTCGTTGGCAGCAGCTGCATGCGTCCTTGCAATGGCTTCCGGTGATCATCATCGGATGTGTATGGATAAATGATACTATGGCTTATCTCATAGGTTCATGGTTGGGAAAACATAAGCTATGGCCGGCTGTTTCCCCGGGGAAAACCTGGGAAGGGACCTTAGGTGGAGTGATATGTACGGTATTGCTATCGTGGGTGGCTGCCGGAATATGGCCTGTATTTCGGAAGGTTGACTGGATGATGGTTGCCGCGCTGGTAAGTGTTTTCGGCACGCTGGGCGATTTGCTGGAATCCCGCTTAAAGCGAATGGCCGGAGTAAAAGATTCCGGGCATCTTATGCCCGGGCATGGTGGTTTGCTCGACCGGTTTGATTCTTTGCTGGTAGCCACGCCTGTTGTGTGGATATATGTGCGCATCTGGATGCTTTCGTAAATAAAAGGCCATGCTGAAATAATAGTATCTTTGCATCAACTTTTCACGCATGCATATTCATCGGGAAGGATACCGGACAATTGCCCTTTCAGCCATTGTGTTAATTGTGCTTGATGCGTTGATTTATTATTTTTTGCATCAACATTTTCCTTCGGTATGGGGTTTATGGCTGGTATTATCCATTGTACTGTTTCTGTTTATTGTTGCTTTTTTCCGGGTGCCTCATCGCCGAAAGGTGATAGACGAAAACGCCATATTATCTGCTGCAGATGGTCATGTAGTGGCCATAGAAGAAGTAGAAGAAACGGAATATTTTCAAGACAGGCGGGTGCAGGTCTCTGTGTTTATGAGTCCCCTGAATGTACATTTAAATTGTTATCCTATTTCCGGTGAAATCATTTATTCTTCCTATCATCCCGGTAAATACCTGGTAGCCTGGCATCCCAAATCATCCACGCTTAATGAAAGACACACGGTTGTCATTCGGTCTTCACATGGTGATGTGATGGTGAAACAGATTGCAGGGGCTATGGCGCGCCGCATTGTCAATTATGCTCAAAATGGCAAGCAAGTCATTCAAGGCGAGGAGTTAGGTTTTATTAAATTCGGCTCGAGGGTTGATTTGTTGTTGCCTCCGGGTGTTCAGATCAAGGTGAGGTTACAACAACCCGTTAAAGCAGGCATTAGCCGAATAGCCAGCTGGAAATAAATGGATCATCTTCCTTAGGTTCAAAGAATATGTTTAAGTTCATCCAGGTGGGAAATTATGTAAGTTGCTGATATGGGGCTGCCAAGCTGAAGAGGATTAAAATACACCTGATCCATCCCTGCCTGTTGAGCTCCCTGGATATCAACCTCTGCATCGTCTCCAATCATCAGGCTTTCACGAGGATGGGCATTAGTGTGGGCAAATGCGTATGCAAAAAAGCCCAAATCAGGTTTCAGACAACCCGCATCTGCAGAAGTGATGACAGACTCAAAATAATGTTCAATGCCTGCACTCTTCAATTTTAATTCCTGGATTTCCGGAAATCCATTCGTGAGAATATGCAGGTGATAATGTTTCGCAGAAAGATAATCCAGGAGTTCTTTTGCACCGGGCATCAATTGGGATTGCTGAGGCAGTACCTTTAAAAAATCCTCACCAAGCTGATAGGCAAGCTTTTCATCTGGGTAATGAATTTCCTGTAATGCCAGCCACATACGTTTCCATTGCAGTTCTTCCCGGCTGATCTGATGATTGCGATAAGCCTCCCATAAACGCAGGTTATGTTGTTCATAACCTTGATAGAATTCTTCAAAGCTCACGCCTGTCTTTTGTTCCAGCATGTGCAGTTGATATAGCTGGGCCAGTGTTTGTTGTGCATTGTGGGCAAAATCCCACAGGGTATGGTCCAAATCAAAAAATATATGCCGGTATTTCATCAAAGGAAATATTTAGTAACAAAATTGATAAAACAAGAGAGAACAACCAACAGATGTTGGCCTGCAGCTGAGCATTAATTTACAAGTTGCAGAG
>JADGHY010000275.1 GCA_019683625.1 Thermoflavifilum sp.
CTAAGCCTTGGTCGGCAGCGTCTGATGTGTATACGCGACCGGGGATTACCTGCTTTTTCAAAAGCGGCGGGTTGGGTGGGTGCAAGCTCCCAATGCTTGAGCGCAGCCAGAGAAAGAAAGCGCGTTTGGGCCGGATCGCTCACATCGTAGGGATCCGGAAAATGCAAGGGCAGGATAAATGCGCTTCCCGTGGCCTTAATCTCGGACAACCTTTGGTATTCATCGCCGCCGGCCTTAATCAGGTATTGCACATGAAACTCACGGGCAATGGCTGCTGCCCGGAGGGCATCCCATTTATTGCTCACGGCAAACAACTGAGGCAAAGATTGATTGCGGTTCCAGGCTTCCAGGCTGAGGTTTACGCCTTCATCCGGCTGCACGCCATCTGTTTCCCCTTGCTGGTGCGCAGCATACCATTGTGCATCGTAATAAGTCTGCCGCAACAGGGCAATGGCTCCCATCAGGGAACTGGGATAATCCTGTGTGGATGAGCCTTTGTCGAACGAATAATTGGCTGAGGCGCGTTTTTTTAGGATAATGAGGTTATCCCGGATATCGTCGGGTGAGGCGAGACTTACCAGCACACCTGTCCCCCGGGCAATACCATCCTGCGAAGCCGTGAGCACCACACCAAATCCCGCCTTGCGATACGTTGCAGCTGCTGCTTCATCAGCATGGAAAAGATCCACTGCATCTATTTCCGGATGGATGGCTTCATTCCAGCCATAAGCTCCTTTTTTATCGGAGATAAACTGTGGCCCTCGTTCGCGCCTGGAAAGCCTTTCAGCCTCTTGCTGCTGAGGAAGGCCATAATGACTATACAGATCTATGAAAGAAGGAAAGATGTATTTCCCCGAGCAATCTACCACCACCGCATCGGCCGGTACCTGAACATCCCGACCCACTGCCACAATCCTGCCCTGCCTGATCAGTAGCGTACCATCCCTGACGGTATCACCCGCTTTTCGGATAATGATGGCATGGACAAAGGCAAAGCTACGGGAGCGCGGATCGGCAATGCCATTTACGGGAAAGGTCAATTGCGCCCCCACTTTAAAGCTGATGCCCATCAGCAAGCAGCCGCAGAGAATAGCTTTTTTCATATCAGGTGAAATTGTGAAACGGCTAAAAATAATCAGTGCCGGAAAAATTTCCTAATCTTCCGGGATAAATGGCGAAAAACACCTCACCCCATTCCGGTGCAATGCCGTTTGGCCTCTTCCAACACCTGCAAATATTGCTGCAGATAGGCTTCCATTTTTTTACGCCGATATTGCATGATGAAACGTGGATGGGCCACGGAAAGAATGGTTTGCCACCAATGATACTCAGCATTTAGTTTTTGCAGGATGGCCAGGTTTTTCCCTTCACCAATACAAATCACCACTTGCTTGCAAATGGGCAATTGCAACAAGGCGCGGACATGCGCGATGATATCCGGATATACTGCCTCCAGCAAAGATTTTTCATCATAATAATTGATGTTCCTTCCATCCTTCACCAATGCAAGCGGGTAAAGGGAGTGAATAAAAAAATCTTTGTAAAATTTTTCTGCACCTCCATAGCTTGCAATCAGGGTGTAAATGAACTGTGCCGATAGCTCGGGTTTCATGGGCAAATGATGAGCTATGCCACATACTTGTTTTAACCGAATGGGATCTGTGAAGGGAATACCCGTAATTCCCCCGCCAAAACGGCCCGGATTGATGCCCAGTAATGCGATGCGCATATAATTGTCGGCATAATACCGGGTATAAAAATCTTTTACCACCGATGCTATTTCAGGAGAAGCAAAGGGAAGCAAGGCCTGAATACCATCGGGCAAATGAGTAGGCACATGCAGCTCAGTATTGTATCGCAAGAAAGCTTCTGCAAAAGTTTTTCCTGTTGCGTTTCGGGATGATGAACGAAGCTTGTTCATTTTATTGTTCAACAATTTCGTATTTTAAATGTATCATTGATATAGATAAAACCCAAGATTATGCGTAAATCTGTTTTTGCTTTGTTATTAGCATGTGCCTGCATCTTCGGAGGGCACAGGCTGTTTGCCCAGCAAATTTCATCGGATTCCATGCAGGTATTACAAGCCAGAGAAGCCGCGCTGGAAAAAGCATCTGAACTCAACAAATTAAAAATTACCCTGGCTAAAAAACAAAAAGAGGCGCAAAGCCTGAAAGCCAAGACCGATCACTTCAATGCAAAAGCCAACGATTTTTTGGGCAAAGCCAAAAAATATAGCGAAACATTAAAACAGCATCCTGCCGATCGGAAAGCAGCCAAGCGGGCCAAGAAGTTCACCCGTCGGGCAAACCATTATACCCGGAAGGCCAATCGATTCAGCAGCAAATACAGCGATGTGAAAAATCAAATAGAGAGCTTGCAGAAACAAATCCAAGATGTGCAACAACAAATAGATCAGGATAATTTACGGGTACATTTTCAACAGCCGCCCTCTTCCTGATTCAGGAGGCTCGTTGCAGTTTTTGCATGGCTTTTTCGGCATTGCGATGGGCAGCTTTTCTCTTGTAATGATACCACCATTCTGGACGGGTTTTAATCAGGAAATTGTTCATCAAACGCATCGGCAAAATATGATAAAAGCCTTTTAGCTTGCCGGCCAGGGTTTCGTCCAGCGCACGAAGGCTCATCGAAAAGCCGCTATCCATGTATTCCATATGATGCCAATAGCCAGCAGGCATAAACAAGGTATCGCCATGTTGCAGGATAGCCGTGTACCCCTTGGCATAACGCAGCGCCGGGAATTGTTTTTCATCCAGCCCTTCATGCCAGTTCACAAAGCTGGCAGCGCTTTCCACGGTGAGGGGCATGCGGTAGATGAGGGGCGATTGATTATTTTCCAACAGCAACACCCGTTTGCGGCCGACAAATTGGGTATGAAAAATATGCGAGCAGTCGATATCATAATGCATGTGTGCCACACTTCCCGCCCCACCCACAAACAACATAGGATATTTTTTCAGCAGACCCTTGATG